>NZ_JAVMIP010000015.1 GCF_031729055.1 Pseudocalidococcus azoricus BACA0444
TTCCTACAGCAAATCAGAATATTCCTCTAATAGCGTTAACAGGTCTCGGAGTCGCTGTTTACTTCGGGGATTGGGGGCAAGTTGGCATCCCATGATTGCTGCAAGGCATTTAGTTTGGAGTCGAGTTCGATAAGCCGCCCGATCTCGCTCTCTTGCTGCAATTTCTCTTGTTTCAACTGCGACATCTCTTGTTCGATTCGTAATTTCTCTTGTCTCAACTGCGACTTCTCTTGTCTCAATAGCAATTTCTCGTGCTTCAGCCTCTCGATATCGGCGTTGATGTCCAGCGTGCCACTCAAGGCCGAGATTAACCACCAAAGCCGTTGTTGCAGCGATGAAGGCCCAGAAGCTCCACTGGAGATAGGTGAGGGGGAAACGGGGGATGGGGACAGATTCGGAGTTGCCATAGAACCTCAACAAAGCAGTTAGGGCAAATAAAAATGTTGTTAGGGTACGGGGTAGCAGGCCAAGAAAACTTACCATATCCCTATCTTACAAATCTGTGTGAGCAGCTCTGAGGGTGGCCGAACTTGAACCATCTACAGCAAATCAGAATATTCCTCTAGTAGGGTTAACAGGTCTCGGAGTCGCTGTTTACTTCGGGGATTGGGGGCAAGTTGACATCCCATGATTGCTGCAAGGCATTTAGTTTGGAGTCGAGTTCGATAAGCCGCCCGATCTCGCTCTCTTGCTGCAATTTCTCTTGTTTCAACTGCGACATCTCTTGTTCGATTCGTAATTTCTCTTGTCTCAACTGCGACTTCTCTTGTTTCAATAGCAGTTTTTCTTGTCTCAATAGCAATTTCTCGTGCTTCAGCCTCTCGATATCGGCGTTGATGTCCAGCGTGCCACTCAAGGCCGAGATTAACCACCAAAGCCGTTGTTGCAGCGATGAAGGCCCAGAAGCTCCACTGGAGATAGGTGAGGGGGAAACGGGGGATGGGGACAGATTCGGAGTTGCCATAGAACCTCAACAAAGCAGTTAGGGCAAATAAAAATGTTGTTAGGGTACGGGGTAGCAGGCCAAGAAAACTTACCATATCCCTATGTTATAAACGGAAAGATTCGATCCGTCAGATGCGCGATTGGTGCAGTCCGCCGCCTGTGATCTGGAGGGTGATTCATTCCAGTAGGCTATTTTGATGAGTTGATTTATACACCCCCCATAGAACCGAGATATTCATGACTTCAAGCCCCGTTGTTTTAATTACTGGTACCGATACAGAAGTGGGTAAAACCTGGGTAACTTCAGCCCTGTTTGCCTATTGCCAGGCCCATGCCCCCAAACTTAAAGTCGCACTGTTCAAACCCTTACAATCGGGAGCAGTGGGAGATCAAGAGCATTATCATCGGTTATTCGACCTAGAACAATCGCCCCTAGAGGTTAATCCCGTCTCCTTCCAGGCCCCTTTAGCTCCTCCCTTAGCAGCGGCCCGAGAAAATAGGGAGATTGATCTAGCACCAGTCTGGCAAACCCTACAACATCTCCAAGCCGATTATGATTTGGTTTTGATGGAAGGCATTGGTGGATTGGGTTCGCCAATTACCTGGGAATGGACAGTCGCAGATCTAGCCCAGGCCTGGCGGATCCCCATCGTTTTGGTTGTGCCGGTCAAGTTGGGCGCAATGGGTCAAGCGGTGGCAAATCTCGCCTTGGCCAGAGAGAAGAAACTAATGATCCGCGGCCTAATCCGTAATTGCCTCACTCCTTGCACAGAGGTTGAAATTGAACAGTGGGCTAATCAAACACTTTTGGAAACCCTAACCCATACACCAGTGATCGGCACCATCCCCTATTTAGAAAAAGCTGAAATCCCAAATCTCGCCAAAGCCGCAGCAAGTTTACAATTGGAAGCTCTCTTGCCTGGAATTCTAGGGACAGGTTTGGAGGTTCATTAGCTCTAAAACAATCCGGTCAATCCCTGGTCGTAAAGCCGCCCCGTCTTGCTGGCCTTGGTTAATCACAATACTAAAGACAACAGGGGCAAAATTAGCTGGCTCGGCATACCCTGATAAGGCAGAAACGCCCCGTAAGGTTCCAGTTTTGGCCCAGACTTTTCCTTGGGCAGGTGTATTTAGGAAACGGCGGCGGAGGGTTCCATTCACACCGGCCTGGGGCAAAGAGTTTTGAAAGGTCAACCAATTTGGGCTTAAACGCTGGGCCTGGAGGAGTTCAACTAGGGCCTGGGGTGTAACCCAATTCTGCCGCGATAAACCAGAGCCATCCACAAGTTCATAGGATTGGGAACTGATGCCCCAGGCCCCAAGAATGCGTCCCATTTGCCCTGGCTGAACAGCCCCGATCAGTTGCTTTAAGGTTTCGGCATAAAAGTTATCACTGGTTTGATTGGTTTGATTCAGAATGTCTGGCAAGGGTGGGGAGGCCAAGGAAAACAGGGGTTGGCCCATAGGACGATTGGGACTGTGTTGAAACTGGAGTTGCTGAACTTGAATCCCCACTTCTGCGAGGGCGGCGCGCCATTGGGACAAGATGGTTGGATAGGGATCAAGGAGGGGGATATCTAAGGTTTCTGGTTCACTGCCAACACGCAACTGCCCAATCACCTGAATGGTTTGCGCGCCTTGAACAACGTTGGTTTCTAGGGATTCTGGGGCGGTTGCGGCCACGGTGCGGGTTTGATTGCTTATTGTCCAGCCTTGGCCCAGTGCAGGTGATTCCCAGGCCAGCCTTAGGGGCGCGCCGAGTTGTTGGGGTGTGACCACCAGGGGGAGGGCATTGCGGTTTAAGGCCAAGCGGGTAATCGGGGCAATGTAACCGGCACTGGTATCTTCCAACGCCCAAGTGGGATTAAGGGGTGGGTCAGGAAAGGGCAGGCTCGTAATTTCGAGGGTGTCAATCTTGCGAATTCCCTGCTGCCACAGTCCCTGAGCAATTTTTTGCAGTTCTCCTGTGGTTAAGGTTGGATCCCCATTCCCAACTAAGCGGATCCAGTCCCAATTAGCCCCTTGGCCAATTCCGAAAACTTGGGTTTGGATGCGATATTGGGGGCCAAATTGCTGAAGGGCGGCGGCGGTGGTGAATAGTTTGACATTCGAGGCAACCAGAAAATATTTATCCCCATCCCGTTGATAGAGCGTGACCGGGGCCTGGGGCGAGTTGGGTTGCTTGAGGGTTTGGATGACAATTCCCCAGCGTCCTTGGGTATAGTCAGCAGCGGTAATAATTGGCTCAATCGCAGTTGATAAATTCGCAGGGCAAAGTCCTAAGGCTGGGGCGGGGAAGAATAGTCCTAGGGGCAGGAGAAATTTAGCCCAGAACCCCTTTGAAACTGAAGAAAAACGGTAAGAGAACAACCCGACTACCCCAGGCCTGGCCTAATGAAACATCAGACGATAGGGCATTTTCGGTTGATAGGCTCCCTCTAAGTTCACCTGGGTCAAATTAGCACGATTCAAACGGGCAAATAAGAGATTGGTTTGTTCTAAGTTGGCCTGCTGAAAATTGGCCTGGCGTAAATCTGTATATTGCAAATCGGCTCCGGCTAAATCCGCGCCTTGAAAATTGGCCTGGTTGAAGAGGGAATGTCGCAGGGAAGCCATGATCAGTTTTGTTTGACTCAGGTTGGCCTGGCGGAGATTGGTGCGATCCATATAAACCGCTGTTAGGTTAGCCCCACTCAAGTTAGCCCCTTGCAGATTGGCCTGGGTGAGAACCGCATTGCTCAGGTCGGCCCCACTGAGGTTGGCATTGGTTAGGTTGGCCCCAGAAAAGTTATAGCCCTTTAAGTCAGCCCCACTCAAATCACAGCTAGGACAGGTATTTGTCGTCAATAATTGGGCCACATGATCCGGATTAGCCGCCAAAGCACTACTTGTCCAGGCCAGGCCAACGCCTAACAATCCGATCACAGTTTGGGGTAATCCCTTCATCTCAAACCTCATCCTTTCTTTCCCCTCTTATTTAATCTTAATTTCCGCATTTCGTCAGGGGGATAGGTCAGAATCTTATTCTGGCGCAAACCAAGTTTAATTTTTAGATTGAAGCTTGAAAATACCATGCCAATTGCCTAGCCCAATTCAATTGGCCGCTCTAAGGCTGTAGCAATACCATAAGGACAATCTTTCGGAAAATCTAAATTCGTCTCCTTTAGTGCGTCCAAACGAGCATTATCATAAACCTCCATAACCCATTCATCAGTTAAATAACGTTTCAAGCTGGGACTATCCTTAAGATAAAAGCGGATATTGTTGCGTTCCCGTTGTATCGTCAGTTGCCAACTCCGAGATCCTCTTTGGGGCTGATAATCCCACTTGAGAAGATGATGGACAATCAACCGCAGACTACTTAACAGTCGATCTCGCTCCCGTTTAGACAAGTCCCGCACCTCCTCCACCAAGTTTTCAATGTCTAAATCCGTAAATCGCCCCTGATCCAACAGGTCTGCCATTGTTTCTGCCCACAGACTAAAATCGCTCTCATACAAGGGTTTGCTTGATTTTTCCATGTTGATCATCCGTTATGGTTTCCTGATATAGCGTTACTCATTTCGGGTGAGATGGAGACAAGTCAGACAATACTATGTGAACAGTCTTTTTGAAATTTCTACTCTCTCAGAGCAGCCTCGTAACGCTATAGTGGCTAATTCCTTAATTTTAGACTGCCCTTCCTAGGAGCATTGAGACTAACGGCCTAACTCTTTTTTGAGTCGCGCTAACTCCGATAGAAGGGAATTACTTTGTAGTTTTTGAGGTGGCTCAACATCTGGGTTTTGTGGTTTGATTGTTGGCTGCGCTGGCTGACTGACTTTAGGCTTAGATGCTTTCTTTCTGTTACCAATCGCATCCCTAATAAGATACTCAGATTGGAAAAAGAAGGCCCCAAATACTAGCCCAATGGTCAGAATCATGCCAATCTTTTGATCTGTGTAGTGACAATAGGAGGAATAGTAGCGAAAATATCGGCCGCAGGACGCATAAGCAAAGGGTGTCATCACTAAAAAGGTTAGGATACTTCCCACGATGATCGCTGTTCCTTCATACCAAGATGACCAACGGGGAAACCAGCCAGGGACTTGACGGCGAAATAGAGACTTATGGACTACTGCGAGGAAAAAGATGGGAATGAGTAACCCTAGCAATGCCCCAATGGCCAGCGGTGTGGGGTGTTTGATTGAGCCAGAAACTAATAGGCCCATAAAAGTGGTAGCCATCATGACATAAATTACCACTACTACGAAAAATAAAGCCAGGCCAGATCTTATCCAATTGATAGGGTATGGAATCCAACGGGGCCATCTCATGATTTAAGCCTCTATAGCTACCGATACAAGATGATCACGAACAGTCTATATGATCCGAAAATCATAAAAAGGTTAACCACAACGCCGTTTTACCGCAGTTTATGACCTGGGATGAACCAGGTGGGAACGCTGGCATCGGCTTAAAGTTTCTGGCAACAAAGACCAGTGTACCGCCACCAATGGATTCGGCTCCCGTTGTTTTAAGTTATAGATCAAAAAACAATATTGGCAGTCACCAACGCCGCAGTCAAACCTACGGGCCATTTTAACAGAGGTCACTGGGCTGACAAGTCTTTGGTTTGGGTAACTAGTTGGTAGAGTTTTTGACTAAATCCCAGGCCAGCTTGGCCGCTCCGACTATCCCCGCCTGATTACCTAACTCGGCCCGAATAATTTTTAAGCCATCCCGTGAACTGGGTAATACCCGCCGTTCGACTTCTGCCCAAAGAGACGGTAAAAATAAATCCATGGCCGCACTCACCCCCCCGCCAATCAAAATTGCCTCTGGAGTCAACACATATAAAAACGTCGCCAGGCCAGCCGCTAATTCTTGCCCAAAGGTGGCCCAAAACGCTAAAGCATCGCCATCTCCGGCGCGGGCCTGGGCCGCCAAAGCAGCAGCATCCATCCCGGTGCGTCTTTTAATGGCTGTGGCCGAAGCGTGTTGCTCCAGGGAGCCTTGATTGCCGCTGTTACAGGGATGGCCATGTAAATCAACGGTAATTAACCCCAGTTCGGCGGCTGTACCATGGCGACCGATAAAGAGTTTGCCATCTAATAAAATTCCGCCCCCAACCCCTGTGCCCAAGGTGAGCAAAATCACATCCTTGTAGGCCCGCCCCGCTCCCAACCAGGCCTCGCCGACCAAGGCACAATTGGCATCATTAGCTAAAATGACGGGACGATGGGTCAGTTTTTCCAGGGTTTCAGCCATGGGGACGTTTTGCCAGTTATCGAGGTTAATCGCAACGCGCACCGTTTTCCCAGCCCGATCTGTCGGCCCAGGAACTCCCATGCCGATGGCTAAGGTTTTGTTGTCGGGATCCAGCTTTTCTAAGGTTTCGACAATGGTTTGAATGACGGCTGTCGGCGAGGCGGGTCGGGGGGTGGGGACAGTGAGTTTTTCGAGGCAAATTCCCTCTCGATTGAACCGGCCAAATTTAATGGCAGTACCACCGAGATCAATCCCCAGTACCTCTTTATCAGACATAACGGCTATCCATCTATCTTGAGAGAGTCATCCCCCAGGTTGCTGGCTTGGATCTTGCCATATTCTGTTTGTGATTCCGTGATCTTGGCTGATTAATCCCAAAAATCGGCCTGGTGACTTAGGGCTGGAGGTGTGGGAGAGCTTGGGCCAAGTTTGGTTCTGCCGCGGCCTGGAATTGGGGGGCTAGGCTGGCCTGGCAACTTTTGAGTAGGGTTTGATCGGCTACACTCGCTTGCAAGGGGTGGAGTTCTCCTAAATTGACGGTTACTGGATAACTGGAAGCCTCAAAGCTATCCAACATTAGGGCATTAATGGTTCCCTCTTGGACGGTTCCCTGAAAGCAATCATAGGAAGAATCGGGCATATAGACTGCACCTGTAATCCCATGATTGTTGACCTCAAAAACCATGTAAGTTTGGCGGAGTTGGCCTGGTCGGGGTGATTCACCATAAAGATAAATTCCATTTTTCAGGTTTGGCATCCCTGTGGTGGGTTTGGAAATGGCCAGCAGTGACTTAGGGCGAGGATTGGCTTGAACTGGCACAGTGCTGCTGAATGTTCCTGCAAGTGTAAAAGCGGCTATCCCCACCAGGCCTGACCATGAAATTCTTAACATATTGTTACCCACCAAATAAACCTGTCATGCTTCGTGAGTCTGGAATAGAGTTGACCGCTACCTAACTTTAACTCTAGGGATTTGAGGGCAGTCTCGGCTTCACCCACTAGCATGAATCAAGCAGAAGAGGGGCGAAAACAGGGGTGTGACAGTAGTGGCACAGGCACAAAATTTAGAGTTGCAAAATTCGTTGGGCTTCCCGTTGACCGCTGAGTAAGGCTCCGTGAACCGTGGCTGGATACTGTGACTGGGTGGCTTCCCCCGCAAAGAATAGGCACTGACCAATGGGTTGGGCAAGGGTTTGGTAATCGGCCGGACTGACACCCGGTGGCAGATGGGAATAGGCCCCCCAACTGAAGGGATCCTGACCCCAGCGAGTGATGAGGGTTCCAGTTGGTGCGGGAATCTTGGGGCCGAATATGGTTTTGAGGGTCTCCAGGCCCGCTTGAATGATTTCTGCATCCCCCAAGCTCTCAATGTATTGTCCATAGGTGCCGGCATTAAATCCGAGTAAGATGGGTTGCTTGAGCACCGGATAGAGATTCAACCATTCACACCAATGCCCTTTTTCAGCGGAGATGTAGCCGAGGAGATCTGATTCTGCCCAGAAGGCCTGGGGAAAGCGAAAATAGGCTTTGTTGAGAACTCCCATGCCTAAGCGTTGGATTGCGGTTTGTTTGGGCTGAGGTAAGGGGGGATTAAAGCGAATCTGGCCTTTTTTGAGTACCCCCAAGGGAACAGTAAGGATAACGGCCTTGGCCTGGAAAACTTGGCGGTCTGTGGTAATTTGAACGACTTGGGGATTGGTGTAATCAATGGCCTGGACGATTTGCTGGCTTTCAATCCCCAGAGGGGTTGGTTGTGCAGCTAGGACTTGGATGATTTGCCCATAGCCCTGGGGAAAAAGAACGTCACCTCCTGGCAAAATTTCGCTTTCATCCCAATAGCGGGCCGATAAGTCCCCAATATCACTGGCTACCTCATGTTCAATGGTGGTATTGATGACATAATTCAGACGGCGTTGTTGAGTTGAGTTTAATGTCTGTCCCCCTAGCACTCGGTTGATGGCCTGCTGTAGAGATTGGTTGATGGGGAGGTCTTGCTGATCAACGGTGGCAAGGATGCCCTGGAGTGTTTGATCTAACTCAGTTGTGACTTGATCAGGTAAAGGGCGGCCATCGAGATCAAAAACCGTGATGTTGTCGTAGTCGGTGGGGTGGGTGAGGATACCCGCTGCCTGGGTAATAGCGGTTAAGGGATTCCCCTCTGTTCCATGGATCCAGGAAGCACCTAAATCTAGGGGCAGGCCTCCTAAGCTGCGATCTGTCCAAACCCGCCCGCCAATTCGCTCGCGTCCCTCTAGGACTAAAACCTGCTGAGCCTGATCCTGAAGCATCCGAGCCGCAGTCAGGCCCGCCACCCCGGCCCCAATGACAATTACATCCCAGATTTGATCCAGATTGGTTGCTCCACGCAAGGGTTTGGCCTGATCCCAACAACTGGCTAAGGTTAACCCTAGACCCCCACCACCGAGCAGTGTTAAGAACCGCTGTCGTCTCACTCCAATTCTCGCCGTCCTTCTAGAGCTTTTGCTAAGGTCATCTCATCGGCATATTCTAAATCCCCACCCACAGGTAAACCAAAGGCAATCCGGGTCACTTTGACAAAGGGCTTGAGGAGTTGGCCCAAGTAGAGGGTTGTAGTTTCCCCTTCAATACTGGGGTTAATGGCTAAAATCACTTCTATGACCCGTTCTTGGCTGGCCCGTTGGATCAAGGGATGAATTTGTAGTTGTTCGGGGCCAATGCCATCCATTGGCGAAATCAATCCCCCCAGAACATGATATTTGCCCCGATATTCACGGGTTTTTTCAATGGCAATCACATCGCGGGAATCAGCAACCACACAAATGACGCTATCCTCACGGGTTGGAGTTCGGCAAATGTCGCAAACTGGCTCGGCCGATAGATGAAAGCAAACCCCGCATACCCCCACCTGTTGTTTCGCATCCAGCAGAGCTTGAGCTAGGGCCTGGATTTCACTTTCGGGACGTTTCAGTAAATGTAAGGCTAGCCGCTGAGCAGACTTGGGGCCAATGCCAGGGAGTCGTTGCAGTTGTTCAATTAAGCGAGCCAACGGACGCGTATAAACCGTACTCATAAACTTTACTAATCCTCAACTGCCCTTCAACCCGACTCCCAGGCCCCCTCTATTCTCCCTTAATTGCTTCCAAGTCCTGACAGGAATCTCTATTTAGGGGGGGATGCTGCCGCCTCAATTTGGGCCGGAGTGAGGGATTGAGTCAGGGTGGCCTTCATTTGGGGTTGACTGAGTTTGGCCAGATAGGCGGGAGAAAGGTAGGCCTGGAAGTTCGGCTGACCATTAATGTAGGCTTGCATAAAGGCCACAGTCACGGCCTGGAGTTGATTACGGGCAATCCCCGGATCCGTACCAACAACAAAGGGGGGTAGGGCATTGGGGCTGTTCTCTGGGGGTAAGTCACCCATTGTGGACAGGTGTGTCCCACCATTGAGGAGAACTAAGTATTTTTGGGCTGAACTGAGTTGGGAAAAAGGTTGAAATTGCTCAACTAAGGGGGGGGCAATAAAATCTTCACTCCCCGCTAGAACCAGCATCGGAATTTGAATGGCTTGAAAGCCTATTGAGCCATAAATTGTTCCCCCGATGGGGTTAATCGCCATCGCTGCTTGAATCCGACTATCGCGAAAATTGGGTAGGGGGCTAGGTAGTCTAGTGACTTTGCAATCAAGAATCACAGAAGGCTTAATGATTGTCTCTGGATTTTGGCAAGCAGCGGTGAGGGTTGCACCATCCTGGGTTGCCCCAGCTAAGGCCCAAGTATCGTACCCGCCAAAGGAATGTCCCAGCAAACCAACCCTTTGGGTGTTGAATTTTACCGTCGGTAGTTGAGCCAGATAGTCTAGGGTGATGGAAATGGATTGGGGCCGATTGATGAATTCTTGAGGGAGAATTTCTTCGGGAATTTTACCAGCCAGAAACTCCGTTTGCCGGGTGGCATCACTGCCTGGATGATCAACAATGGCCACCCCAAATCCATAGGAAGCCAAATGTTCAGCCAAATAGGCAAACGTATTTAAGTCTTCCCCCAGGCCTGGTGAAATGACAACTAAGGGAATTGTCCCAGAAATATTAGGAACATACAGGGTAACGGGAAATTGAAAGTTAGCTGTTTTGTGATTCAGGGTTAGGGATTGAACTTGCCAGGTATTCGGGCCAGGTGCGGTCAGATCCCCAAGGGTACTGGGAAGATTAGGGGATTTAGCGAGGGCAGTTTGACTCTGTTGATTAACAATATTAATGACTGCTTTAGTGGTACTAATTTCACTGAAAATGGCATTGACCAGGGGAATGGCCTGGGCAGCATCAATTTTGATGTTGGTGTCAGGAAACTCTTTGATTACACCTAGGACGGTTAGTCCCTCCGGTGATTGGGCAGACTGGATCAAGGCAGTTTTTAGATCCGTCGCTCCTGATTGGCCGTCACTGGTTTGAATAAACTGCCCCAAAACATTTAAGACTCGTTGACCGGCTGGGGTGTTAAACAATTGGGAAACACCTTCGGCCGGAAATGTAATTTTTTGCTGTAATGCCGAACGCAATGCTGCCAAATCACCTGCACTCAGAAATGTCCCCAAAGGAGCTAAGTTGGCTGGCAGTTCTCCCGTTTGACTAAAACCAGTCAAGTCTTGGGTTGTGGCTGTGATTGTAATCCCGGCTAACGAGACTGTTAGGGAATCCGCTCCCCAGGCCGGGCTGCTAGCAACTGCTCCCAGTAATACCCCTAAACCAAGGCTCCAACTCCAAAGTTTTCCTAGTTTCCGAGAGTGATGTTTAAAGGTTGTAGGGATAACGTTAGGGAATTGGGGAGATAACCACCGCATAGGATTGCCTTAGAAAGACTTTCGCTACCATACTCTGTTTACTTGAGATGAATCAAGGATAATCATCGGCGGTGCAGGGCAAACGCATACCCAAAGAGATAAAGATGGGAATGCACAGATTAAGACTTTCTTATGACTGCCCTCATCAGACCTAGCTCTAACGTAACTATCTACTTTCAAGCACTAGGGGACTCGAGAGCAGCAAACCTGTTGGAGCATAAGCTATTGGACATGATTGGGTTAGCCCTCTGTGCAGTTATTTGTGGTGCAAATAGCTGGGTAGAGATAGAGGCGGATGAGAAAACAGTGCGTCACGCCGACAACTGGGGCGGGAAAAAAGGAGCAATACTGACCAGTCAGAAAAATCAGATGGTGCGTGCGTTGGCGAAGCCTGCCGTGGGCGTTGGGAGCACCAAGGGAGATGTCCCACCAGATTATTGAGGGTAATGGAGATTATATAGCGTTACCCATTTAGGGTGAGATGGGGACAAGTCAGAAAATGCTTTATGAGCAGTCTTTTTGACATTTCTACTCTCTCAGAACAGTCTGCGTAACGCTATACCAAGGTTTGGCATTACCTATTGAAACTTTAATATAGGCGAGTCAGGTAATAGTCTATGGACAATACTTTGCAGATTTTTATCCCCTGAGAATGGTTCATCTAATTTGATCCTGCGAATCTGTCTAGAGTGTTCTAAATGAACAGTTAGCTGGGAGTGAAAGTGGCATTTTAGTAGAGAGTAGGCGCGTTTTTAGCTCTAGTTCTTTTTGCGGCCCCCTTGACCCATGACTAAAACCATCCTCATGACCCAGGCCATTCCCAAACAGGGCGAACTTTGGCATGGTGCGTTGACCTCCCAGGGAATCACCGTAATTTGGGAGTCTAATAGTGCGGATTTGGTGCAAGTGTTAGCGCAAATGCAGGCAGTGGGCCTCAAGTTACCCGATCTGCTCCTGATTGATATGGGGATGGAGGTGACTAATCCCTATCGGTTCTGCCAGGCCTGTCAGCAGGATTATCCGGGCTTAAAAATTGTCATTACCGTTGGGGAAGAGCGCGCCATTAGTCCCGCCGAAAAGCGTTGGGCCATTCATCAAGGGGCATTGGATTTACTGCCTGGCCTGCAACAAAACTCCTTGATTACTAGTGTTGTCACCCATCTCAGCCGCGTTATGGAACTTTTAGGAGAACCACTCCAGCAAGAGAGTCTCATGGCTGCCCTCAGTAAAATGAGTGCGTTGCAACAGGCTGTTTCATCTCCCCCCCAACTGCCCGCTTTGCCGCCGTTACCGAAGGTTTCCCCTGCCCCACCGGAAACTCCTAGTAAATATCGGGGCACAGAAGTCCGGGAAGCATCCCCTGAGTCACCTCCAGTCAGTGATAATTCAACGCGACGGCGTTATCGAGGTTCCAGTTACTGAGACAGCCTGAGGACAACTCTGCTTTTAGACAGGATAGAGACGGATCGTTAAAAGATGGCTTAATTGTTGCCCTAAGCGATAGGCCTGATGATCGTAAAGTTTGAGTTCGATAGTGCCAGGGAGTGATTGGATAAAATCCCGGGCCTGGTTGAGATGGCAGCCGGAGATATTGGTGAGGATATTCCCTGCATCTAAAGCTACTTCCGAGGAAAGGGGAGCATCGGCCCAAAGTCGCCATAATCGGGGGGGAATTAACTTACCCTGCTCAATCCGTTGCAGCCCTTGAATCGAAGCCAAAACTACGAGGCGATCCCCAGTCCCGAGAATCATGTCATCCGTAGGAAAAAATTTTTGCTTGCGCTCATCACCGATAGTTTTCCCTTGCTTTTCATAAAAAATGGGTACGACTCCATAGCCATAGGCCACTTCTGCCAGGCCCAGGCCCAGGAGAGTATCACCCATCGTCACTTGGTAGTCCGTAACCAAAATTGTCCGATCCTGGAGGCGAAACAAACCCAAAACATTTTCCCCCAAGGCGGCGGCGGCAAAGGCTTCAGCAGCTAAGGCGTAGGCACAGAGAGAGCGGGCCCCTGGAAGTAAGTCCCCTAGGTTTTCGCTCAGGAGTTGATCAAACGTGCGAATCACCAGGCCGAGATCCCCTTGGGCTTGATCCCGAGCAATTAAGGCGGCCTCTAAATTCAACATTTGATCTTCATTGGTTAAGATGATGCTTTTGGCGGTGGCCAGGTTTGCGGCTTCCATAGTCTGGATCACATCACCACTGAGATAGGGAATGGTCAGGGGAGGTATATTTTCTCCCGAGTCACTAATAATTACTAAGGGCTGCCGAATCGTTAAGAGAATATCCGCTACCTGTTGTCCTAAACGACCAAAACCGACCAAAATCACATGACCGGCCTGGGGCAGGGGGGGACGGCGTTTGAGAAAACTAAAGCGCGATTGCAAAAGTTGTTCCGTAACTAAGCCCAAAACCCCCAAAATAAACAGCAGAGCCATCAGGGTTACCAAAAGACAAAAGGCCATCACCCAAAAGGGAATATCCTCCGGTTCCAGACCGCCAAAAACATCGCCAAAACCACCCAGTAAAAGAATAAACCCTGAGAAAAATGCCTTTTGCCAGGTCATGTGCGGAACATTAAACCGAAGGAGGAGGGTCGAAATACCCCACAACACTGACCCCAGGCCCAGGCCCCGTACAATTAGCCATCGTCGTTCTTCTCCCCGTAACCAGGCCCAACTCGCTTTAAGTTTTTGCTCCCAAGACCAGGGATTCAATAATTGGCGGAGAAATTTCCGTCTAGCCCCAGTTGTTGATCTGGCCCCCTGCACTCCTACTCCCCCTGAGACCAATTCTGCCCAAACTAACCGATCTCCCAGTCCGAGAATATGATCCGGTCGCCACTGATGAAAAATGCGTGACTCTGAAGCGGGAAAAAAACAGGCATAGCGACTGGGAGTTTGGGGATTATTAACGGGTTCAAAAATACTAAACAGACGTTGTTGGCGGCGAGACCATTGGTGGGCATTGATCCCTGCAAAGCGGCTATCGGTAGCAGTAATTCGCTGTTCGACTACCCGTAATTGCTGATCATTAATAGTAAATAGGCCCAAGGTGCCTTCTCCCAGGCCTGCCAAGGCAAAACTTGGGGCGGGTAACTCCGTTGGATTGAGGGCAACAAAACGGCCTAACTTTTCTTGGAGAAGGTGATTCAAATTCTGTCGGGCCGAGCGTACAACTAAATGAACGTTGGGATTTAAGCGTCTGGCCGCAATGGCTGCGGCTACATTGGTTGCCTCATCACTGGTGACTAGTAAAATTGCCCGACAATCCCCAATTCCCGCCTGCTCCAACACTGAGGCCTGGCGACAATCTCCAATCATTAAATTCGCCCCCAAGGTATCGGCAATCCCCTGCACCTCCCAGGCCCCTGGTTGAGATACTTCAATCGCCGTTAATTGGACTGGAAAGGCTGGCGTAGCAAATTGCTGTAAACAGTCGTAGCAGTACTGACCCAAACTGCCCAGGCCACAGATAATAAAATGATTGGCCAGGCGCATCTCTGAAGGAATTTCCGTATCCCCACCCGGATCTAAGGGCCGATGTAACCGCTGGAGAGCCAAAGGTGGATGCCTAACTTGCCAACGGGGAAAGGCTTCGTCAGGGCCAGCCGCAAACAGGGTCACAGGGGGAGGAGGCCAAGAACCCGATCGAGAGCGCAGGGAAATCCAATAGTCCCCTAGCTGTTGATTCAGGGCTTCCGGTTCTGGAAAATTCTGGGCCGTAATCCAGCCATATAAACCATGGTGAGTAAGTTCCCAGGCCACGGTTGCGTCCGGCCAGATTTCCCTTAACCATTGACCAAAGGCAGGAATAAAATGCTCGCGGGACTGAACCATCCTCAAAGCCCTCGGAATATTCCCACGTTATACACCCAAACATGGGCCAGACCGACGGTTATCAAAGTCAGGGGCAGGCCGAAACGTAAATGCTCTCGAAAACTTAAGTGATGGCCTTTACTCCGGGCCGCCTCCACCACAATTAAATTAGCCACCGAACCAAATAAGCTCAAATTTCCAGCCAAGGTGGCACTAGTCGCGAGAAGTAACCAGGCCTGGGTGTCATCTGGGGCAATCAAGGGCGCAAGCAACAGCACCGCTGGGATGTTAGAAATCAGGTTGGATAAAACTACCGTTAGTCCCGCCAGGCCCCAAGGATTGGCCACAACTGGAGTCAGGGATTCTAAGAGGTTGAGATGGCGCGTGGCCTGAGTCAAGATAAACAAACCGGCAAAAAGCAACAACAACATTCCATCTACTTGTCTTAAAACTCGTTCGGCCTTGATCCCGCCAATCACCAACAACACCGCTGCCGCAGTCAAGGCCACGGGCCCCAAGGGTAAACCCACCATAAACCCCGCCAACATCAGACCTGCGACCCACAGGCTTTTAGTCAACAATGGCTGTAACAGGCGCAGTTTGGATAAGACCACCACCGGAACTGGTTCCCAGACCCGAATTTCGGGATAGAGCCACCAGAGCCAGGTCAGTT
Organism: Pseudocalidococcus azoricus BACA0444; assembly: GCF_031729055.1. Lineage (NCBI taxonomy): Bacteria > Bacillati > Cyanobacteriota > Cyanophyceae > Acaryochloridales > Thermosynechococcaceae > Pseudocalidococcus > Pseudocalidococcus azoricus. The sequence continues at coordinate 15,503 of NZ_JAVMIP010000015.1, forward strand.
GAATCACGATCCCTAAGATGGCTACAGGCGCTAACTGCCGCGCAAACAGCCCATAACTGATCCCCGACAAAGAACCAATCAAAATATTTTGGGGATTGCCACTCAAGGTTGCCACCGAGCCAATATTAGTCGCACCAGCCAGGGCCAAGAGATAGGGAATTGGGTTCAGGTTTAAGGCCGTGGTCATTGCCAGCACTAAGGGTGTTCCCACCAAAACCAGGGTGTCATTCAGAAAGAAAGCCGACAATAGTCCACTGCCCAAGCTCAACAGCACCAATAGGCCCCAAGGGCTGCGGGTTAAGCCCAGCATTTGTTGTAACACTAGGTTAAAAAAACCACCATAGCCCAGGTAGAGGTTGACGATCATTAAACTGAAGAGGAAAACAATAGTGGTGGGATCAATGGCCTGCCAGGCCTGGGGTAACGTGACCACCCCTAAGCCCATGACCGCTGCTGCCCCCACCAAGGCAATGGCCGCCCGATTTAAGGACAATCCTGGCCACTGCCCCATTGCTAACCCTAAATAGGTGATCCCTAAGACAAGCATGGTTAAACCTGTCTGTAGCCAGGGCATCAGCATTCAGATAGATGACCTTCAGAAGCATTGGGGAGAGCCAGCAAAACGGCCGTGCCCTGACCGGAATCGGGGGGAAAGGGACTTTGGATGGTCAAACTTCCTCCCATTTGGGCGACTAAGTTTTTGGCAATGGCGATCCCTAAACCTGTACCGGGAATCGGGCCCTGGGCCTGTTGTCCCCGATAGCCCCGCTCCCCGAGATGAAGGAGATCCCCGGGGGGAATTCCTGGGCCGGTATCCACAATTAACAAGCCTTGGGTCGTCGCGCTCAGTAGCCGGGTTTGCAGATGAATTTCTCCCCCCAGAGGCGTATATTTACAGGCGTTATCTAAGAGATTACCCACAATATCTTGGAGGGCAATTGGATCAATGAGAGCCGGGGGAAGCTGGGGGGCCCATTCGACCTTTAGGGTAATTTCTGATTCACTGGCTCGGGCTTGGACAGCGGTGAGGAGGGGTTGAATTGTGCCCATTAAATCCGTTGGTCTGAGGTTGAGGGCCGCAGGGGCTAGGCTGAGGCTGGCGGTGGTCACGGGGGCTAATGGGTGCGGGGATGCCTCTAAGGTGGCTTGAAATTGTTCCACTAAGGATTGTAAGCGTTGCCCTTCCTGCCAGATACTTTCCACAATTGGGCGGTTTTTATCCGGGGCCTGGAGGCGTTTGAGGAGGAGTTTTGTCAGAGTTTGCAGGGCCATTAAGGGATTGCGGAACTGGTGAAGTAAATTTCCTAAAACATCCTGTTGCTGCGCCAAACTGGGGGACTGGGCCTGCGATAGCCACTGATGCCGCTGATCCATTACACAGCCAACGGCCAACGTATTTGCCACCTGCTGTAATTGCTCCTCTTCCCAGGCCTGCCAATTTCCCCCCAATCGCCGCACCACCAGCACACCCAAGGGGAGAGATTCATAGATCAACGGCAAAATTAAATGCTCGGACTCCGGGGACATCCGTTGCCAAAACTCAGTCTCTAAACAGGAGGGTGGGGATCCAGAAGCCGGGGGCAGACTGGGTAAGGGCCGATTTGGGGCTGAAATTCCCTCACGACTGGCGGACAAACCCTGCGGTTCTCGAAAATCCACGGACTGGAGTGGCAGGGAGGAGAAGGGTAAAGAGTCGAGATTAGCGGCCTCATTGGCATCAGGATACACCAAGACCGGCAACCAACTGCGGCGATCCCCTGATTCTTCCGTCAGATAGACCCCAAAACTACTAATGCCTAAGTGATTGACCGTTAGCCGGGCCTGGGAACGACAAAGCGCCACATATTCCGGACTAGCGGGCCACAACATTGGGATAACGTCACTTAGAAATGGGATTCAGCTAATTTCGGGTTGACCCCAGCCTCAGGAAACATTCCGGCAAGTTCACCTGTTCCGGTCACATATTCATCCAGGAGGAGCTTTTCCACAGGCAAGAGATCGGGATCGGGATCCATATTTTGCTCTTGGATGGTTTCTTCCACAAGGGCCATCTGCTCTTCGGCTTCCAACAGGGCTGCTTCTAACTCCGAGGTCAATTCTGGGGCAAATTGGTTCTCAGCAGCGTTCAGTTGGGCATAGCGTTGCCGGATATCCTCTAGCTCGGCCTGGAGGCTGGTATTTTCGTTGGCCAACTGTTCTGACAATTCTTTGTAATGTTTGAACGCCAATAGGAATGGAATTAGCTTTTCCCGTAAGGTCATTTGCTCGACATCCAACTGGGTAAACTTATCGGCTAACTGTACATAGGCTTGGCACAGGCGCAGATAACGGTGGGCAGTATTACTCATAATTTTACTAGGGCAATAGACTTTAGGTACGTTATAGCGAATCTCAGGGGGAAAATTGGAGGATCGACTTCTGGATAAAACTAAGGCCAGGGGGCAATTCAGGTCAACTCTGCCCCTAACTCGGTCAAAATCAGTCAAAAATTTATAAACATTAAGAAATACCTAAGATTGAGTTTTATCAAAGATGGATATTGAACCTAACCTCCTTCCGGCTACCAACAACCCCTAGGAACCCAGCCAATGGTGACAGAACCATTCTTGGCACTCCTTTTAAGATTTCTACTCTCTCAGAACAGTCTGCATAACTCTAGATCATCTGATTCAGGAAAATCGCTATAAAATTTTAGCTATTGCTAAGTGGCACGGTGCAGTGAACATGAGAATTTTTAGATAGGTTGTCAGCTATTGTGGTAATCAATCATTTCTCCATCCTTGAGCCTGATGCCCCTGATGAGAAGCTAACCCCAGTGAGGACGAGCCAAGACTTAAACGAATTTTTTTAACATTCTCTAGAATTTTTGAAATTGAGCGAGTATTCTAAAGGTTTAATCCCTGCTGCTGAAGTAAAGAAATTATTTCTGGGGATGGTTGCCATCTCATTTATTTATGCCTGAAGTTCGAGGCCATACCGAATCTTATTTATCCCTAGCGGACAGTCCTTTTTTTCGTGGGCTGCCGGCCAATATGGTAGAACAAGCCCTCGCCCATGTCGTAACCCGACAACATCCAGCCAATCGGGTCATCTTGTTGGAAAATGATTGGGGAACCTCAGTCTATTTCATCCTCAGTGGTTGGGTAAAAATTCGCACCTATAACATTGATGGCAAAGAAGTCACCTTAAATATCATTGGCCGTGGGGAACTATTTGGGGAAATGGCTCCTCTTGAAGAAGTCCCCCGCTCTACGGATGTGATTACGCTGACCCCAACAGTGGTGGCGAATTTGCCTGCTTTGGACTTTGTTAATTTGGTCAACACCGAACCCCAGGCCGGGATCCGCCTCGCAAAACTGATGGCCCGGCGTTTACGGCAACTCAATCGCAGATTACGACTCCGGGAAGCAGATAGCACGGCGCGAGTGGCTGATATTTTGTTGTTTTTGGCCGATGGCCAGGGCAAGCAAGGCACGGGGGGGATTGAAATTCCTAACCTTCCCCATCGGGAGTTGAGTAGTTTAAGTGGCATGGCCCGGGAAACGGTGACTCGCGTCTTAGGGAAGTTGGAGCGCAAAGGGATGATTAAACGGGGGCATGATACCCTCTGCATCAGCGATCCCCGAGCCTTAGAGAATCTTTTACTATAGGTTTGGGATGTTTCGGTTAGAGTGGAGATTGTGCCATTTGCCGCGCTTAGTCGTTTAATCTATGCTCAGATCTGGAATTGTCGGGTTGCCCAACGTCGGGAAATCTACCTTATTCAATGCCTTAGTTGCCAATGCCAAGGCTGAGGCGGCCAATTTTCCCTTTTGTACGATTGAACCCAATGTAGGTGTGGTGGCAGTTCCGGATCCCCGTCTACAGGTGTTAGCGACTATTTCCCAATCCGCCGAAATTGTCCCCACCCGGGTGGAGTTTGTGGATATTGCGGGCCTGGTGAAGGGAGCCAGTAAAGGGGAGGGCCTGGGCAACCAATTTTTAGCCAACATCCGCGAAGTGGATGCCATTGTCCATGTGGTGCGTTGTTTTGACGATGACGATATTATTCATGTCTCTGGTTCAGTGGATCCCGGCCGGGATATGGAGGTGATTAACCTAGAACTGGCTCTAGCTGACTTATCCCAAATTGAACGCCGGATTGAACGCACTCGCAAAACGGCCCGGAATAGTAAAGAGGCCCAAGTCGAATTAGCGGGCCTGGAAAAGCTGTTAGAGACATTGAATAATGGTGAACCGGCCCGGAAAACGCTGCTAACTGAAGACGAGGCCGCCGCTACTCAATTTTTAGGACTGTTAACCTCTAAGCCTGTTATCTATGCCGCCAATGTTGCTGAAACGGAACTAGCCTCCGGGAATGAATGGGTTGAAGAGGTTAAAAAAATTGCCCAGGCCGAGGGCGCGCAGGTGGTGGTGGTGTCGGCCCAAGTGGAGGCTGAGTTAGTCGAATTATCCCCCGAAGAGCGAGCCGATTATCTAGCCAGTTTGGGTGTGACCGAAGGCGGATTACAATCCCTAATCCAGGCCACCTATGATTTGCTGGGGTTACGGACTTTTTTTACAACGGGGCCAAAAGAAACCCGGGCCTGGACGATTCACCAAGGGGACAAAGCACCCCAAGCAGCCGGGACAATTCACACGGACTTTGAACGCGGCTTTATCCGGGCGGAAACTGTGGCTTATCAAGATTTAGTCACCACAGGATCAATGACTGCGGCCAAAGAACGGGGCCTGGTTCGCAGCGAAGGCAAAGAATATGTTGTTCAGGAAGGGGATGTGATGCTCTTTCGCTTTAATGTCTAGCAGTCATTAAACTACTCCAAAAGACTGAGTAATTCATCCTTAGTAATTTCTGCATCTCTAAGAATTTTAAGCAATAGGCCTTTACCGATATTTTTCTGAGAATGTAGAGGAATTGTAACGACTTGATCAAGACATAACTCAATCACTTCACGCATATTTCCCATGAGTTCATCAATGGTTTCTCCCTGGCTGTAGCATGTTTTCAGTTGGGGGAACTTCCATAGGCTCAGAATCCTAATTTACCTGGAGTTACAGCTTCAAAGAGCGCAATGAATTAGGCCGGATCCCTATGACTATAAAAATTACTTTTCCTCACTTATAACTTGTTTAACTGCTGTAATTATTTCTGCAAGTTTTCCAGGCCGGTTGTGACCTTAGCAGACTGTAATTTATCACCCTGTTGAATTTGATCTACCGCATCCAGGCCAGCGGTGACATAACCAAACACAGCATAATCCCCATCGAGGAACTGGACATCTCCCAAGGCAATATAAAACTGGGCTGAAGCGGAATCAGGCATTTGGGAACGAGCCATCGCCACCGCCCCACGGGTATGGGAAAGTTTGGGGGGTTGAGAAATACCAGCACTCTTGAACGTTTTGCTATAGACCGGTTCGGTTGCGCCTTGGGGGAGAATTTCGAGGGGGATATAGCGGGGTTTACCAGTGGCTGGATCCACAAAGGAACCAGTCCCATAGGCCTGGGGATTAACGTTGGGATCCTTCGATTGGGGGTCTCCACCTTGGGCAACAAAGGGCTGCGGACTGCGAATGACTCGATGAAAAATGGTGCCATCATACACACCGCGCTCCACAAGGTCAACGAAGTTTCCAGCGGTATAGGGGGCATCTTGGCCATTGACCACAATCGTAATCGGCCGATCATTAACCGTTAAAACAACAGTGGCATCACCATTCAAACGAGGTCCATTCATAGGGGTTGGGCTTTGCGCTCCAGGTACAGAACTGGTATTGGCTACAGAGGCAGGAGACTGACAAGCCACGATCAACCCCGTCAAGGCAATCCACAGGATTAGGTTGAGGATTTTGAACCAGCGTTGACCTAGCACAGTAAGATTCTCCACAAATACCAACGTTTATCATCCCCTAAATTGGGTCTGGCTGTCTTCCTTAGGGCTGGAGAGTTAAGGACAGGGAGAGTTTAGCTAGCAATAACGGCGGATAAACTCTCGCAAGCGGAGGAGGGTGAGGGATTGCCCCAAATCTAAGGGAAGTAGGGAAATACCCTCCAAACTAGACTGCACCCACCCTTCGCCCCAGTACCATTCATGAACCCCATCAATCCCCCGGCGCAGGATTAATTGCAGGCCATGACTAGCGACCTGTTCCACTTGATGTTCTACGGCAATGGGCCCTAAAGCTGTTGTAAAGGTCAGGCCGGGGTAAAGGCGTTCCGGTAATCCCGCGCTCAGGCGTTGCGGCCACAACCACTGTTCCATCAACTCTGGCTTCGTCAAGCTGTCATAGAGTTGGATTTCCGTGGCTGGAATTTCGATGCGGATTTGGCTACGTTGAAAGTTACCGAGCATAGCAGGCCTGGGGGTGTCTCCTTTTCAGTATGCCAAGGCGATGATTTTTCTGGGCAAGTTAGCAGGGTTTCTGGTGGGAGAGAAATTTTACGGACGAGCTGAACATGATGAAAACTCTGGAAAATTTATCCTGTGAATCGGGATGCGACTTAGGCCTTAAAGGGCAAATCTTGGTTGACTTCATCAATGATGGCCTGTTCTTGCTGATTAATTTCCGCAATATAGTGATCGAGAATTTGGCTTAATCTGGGGGCGTAAAACCGATGCAGACTGTAATTGGGTGTTGCCGGAAATCCACGCCGTTTTTTATGACGACCACCCGCTCCAGGGTCAAACATTTGAATCCTTTCGGAAATGGCCCAGTCTATCGGTTGGTAGTAGCAAGCTTCAAAGTGAAGGCAATCTATTTCTTCAAGGCTGCCCCAATAGCGACCATACAAATTCTCCGCTTTCCGAATGCAAAAGGACATCCCGATGGGCTGGGTGCGATCTCCCTCTCGATAGGCCGTAACCAGAACAACCCGCTGTTGAAAGTCTCGGTGCAGTTGCTCAAAAAAGGCTTTCGTTAAATATTTACTCCCCCACCAACCAAATTTATCGCAGGTATCTCCGTAGAAATGGTACATCCGACTTAACAGTGTCCGACTCACGTCTTCGCCTCTATGCACCACCATCTCCAGGCCGGCTTGACTCACTGCTTTCCGCTCTCGTTTAATATTCCGGCGTTGGTTGGCATTAAAAGCCCCTAAATAGTCATCAAAGGTGGTGTAGTTGCGATTCTGCCAAACATAACTGTGATGTAACCAGGCCCGGTAGCCACAGGCTTCAACCAAGGGTTGCCAATCTGGATCCACAAACAAAAAGTTACAGCCTGAAAAGTGATTGGCCTGGGCAAAGCGATCAATTTCAGCCAACATCGCAGCGGTTAAACTGGCTTCATCTTCCCCAGGGGCGATTAAAAACCGATAGCCTTGGGCCGGGGTAAAGGGGGTCATGCCGAGGAGTTTGGGATAGTAACGAATCCCCAATCGTTGGGATAAATCAGCCCATTGGTGATCAAAAACAAATTCCCCTTGACTGTGGCCTTTAATGTAGAGGGGGGCAGCAGCAATGAGCGTTCCCTGTCGCCAAACCGTGAGATGTCGGGGTAGCCAGCCGGCCTGGGGAATGGCACTGCCAGAGTTTTCCAGATTTCGTAACCAATGCCATTCTAAAAACGGGGTTGCTAGGGGTAAAGCTAAGGCATCCCAGGCCCCTTGGGGAATTTGCTCAATCCGATCCACCCATTGCAAAACTAGACTTCCTGTCCCTTCACCCATAACCGGATTGTTCGCGATGACTGCCCATCTAGTGTGACATATTTTTTCTGGGAAGTTTCTTGCCTAGATTTGATAGGAACACCAATCACTCCAACTGCCCGCATACAGTTTTGCCCCCGGACGGCCCGCTAACTCTAGCCCTAAAAGATTGACACAGGCCGTCACCCCAGAACCACAATAGACCACCAGGCCGGCGGCATCGTCTAACTGCTGCCAATGGGCTTGGAGTTCCGGTACAGATTTCACAAAACCTTGGAGATCAGTAATCTCTGTCCAAGGATAGTTCACCGCCCCCGGAATATGCCCAGCAATGGGATCAATGGGTTCAATCTCTCCTTGGTAACGGGCCGGTTCGCGGGAGTCAATTAAGACGCGGTTCAGATCTGGCTGATAGTCTTTGACAAATTGATAATCTACCACCCAATCTAAGCGGGGCCTGGGCTGGAAATTTCCGGTTTGCGGACTAGGAATCTCTTTAGAAATGGGCAACTGGGCCTGGCAGTAGGCTTGATACCCCCCATCTAACACCGCCACCTGATCATGGCCTAACCAGCGCAGTAACCACCACAAACGGGCCGCAAAGCAGGCGCGAGAATCATCATAGGCCACGACCCAGGTATCGGCATCAATTCCACATTTAGCTAAGGTTTGTCCAAGCGTGATTGGATCAGGCAGGGGATGGCGGCCCCCATGGGTTTCCACCGGCCCAGATAAGTCCCGATTGAGATGTAAATAGAAAGCTCCTGGAATATGCCCCTGTTGATATTGCTGTTCTCCCAGGCCTGGATCACTCAAAGAAAAGCGACAATCAATCACCACCAGGCCAGGCTGTCCGAGCAGCGCCCCCAACCATTGCCTTGAGACAACTGCTGTCGTTGTTAACGTCATACCGTATTGCCTAATTTAGATTGCATATCAGATTGATATTAGATTGCAGAGGAGTGAGTTCAAAAGCCTCTTGGCCTTAATTTATGTCTGAGGTGTTCATGGGCTAAAATAGGCGCCCTAATGAAATAACTTTGGATGGATCATCTTTGCCCAATCACTGTTAGAGCCGCCAAGAGTAACCACCCCAACGCATTATTAGCCGCTTGAAAATAGGTCACATCCAGGAGTCCATAGGCCACCGTTCCCAAAAAACCCAAGCCATAGCCTAATTGCCAGCCGCTTCGAGAATTATGGGGATTAAAAAATTGCAGCCAAACTCCATTCCCCCAGGCCTGCCAGAGAACGATCCCACTCAATAAAATCATGGCAGGTAAGCCCGCTTCCACACCTAGGGTCAGCCAATAGTTATGTAGGTGGGCCAGGGCTGGGTAATTGGGGATCGTCGCCATCGTGGGATAAAGCTCCTTAAAATTGCCTAACCCCCAGCCAAACCAAGGTTTTTCGACCATGAGCCGCCAACCCAAGGGCCACAAGCTAAAGCGCGGATCAGCCGTAAATTCTGGGCGACCACTCACCCCTGCCACACTGAATAAGCCAGCCAGTAGCAGCCCCCCACTAGCCATTAAAATTGGCCATAATAGCCGTCTTTGCCAGGCCAGCCCAACCAAAGCCAATTGCAGAACGATGGCCCCCCATCCCGTGCGCGAGGCCGTTGCCAAAATTGTTAACCCATTCACGGCTGTAGTGCCATAGATTAGACTGGCAGGCAGGACAAGCGTACCCCAAGGCGTTGGATAGGAGATGGGATTCTGGCCCGCTTGCCAACATAACCCCAAGGCTAAACCAAAGATCATCACTAAGTAGCTGGCGAAGAAATTTGGATCACCAAACCAAATCACAACTCGGTCGGGAACAATGTTCAGCGCACCCCCCACCAACGGCCATGCTCCATAATTGGGCCAACCATATTCACGATAGAGAGCTTTAATCAGCCATTCTCCCAAGGCCAACAAATTTAAGGGCAGGGCTGCCAAAACAAAATCACAGGCCAAGGTGGGTAATAGAGACGTTTTCTGATTGAAGACAACATCTAGACCTAAGAAGAAAATAAAAAAAGGAATAAAGTGAACCAGTTGTAAGAGTGCCTCGCCTCGATTAACTGCGCCCAAGGAACTGATGATCAATAAAAGCGTTAATCCCAAAAACAAGCGCGCCTTGAGCGTTTGCCCAATCCCAGGCCAGCCCCACTGCCAACCTTGGCCTGCACTAATCAGCAATCCTAGTAAACTCACGACAGTTAAATAGGGCAATAAGAGGCAGCTAAGGCGCAGAATTGGCAAGTTTTATCTCCTCTAGGTCAAATAGTTTGGCTGATGTCGTAGTTAGAAATGGGCAACAGAGAAACCTCTAACCTTTGATCATAGGGCCTGTGTTTCCCTCAAAAGGATTCAAGGTTATACATAACCCAGAGAGATCTGAAATCATTGCAATCCTTTTGCCCAGAAAATTCAGGTGAAACAAGGCTCAAATCAAACAATAATCGTTGCCAGGTTTATAGGGGCCTGACGGCAACAAAGCAGACCAGTCGAGCGATGTGAATTCAATGATCGCCACAGATTCAGAACAGTGAGCAGCCGATTGAACAAATATCTTAGACAGGGACGTTGGCTTTAATACTGATCCCAGGCATTTCATCCCCTGTGTTAGGCAGTTCCAAGCAGTAACCAGCCCCATAGACGGTTTTGATGTATTTGGGATGGCGGGGATCGGGTTCCAGTTTTGTGCGGAGATGGCGAATGTGGACGCGAATCGTTTCAATGTCATCATCGGGATCGTAACCCCAAACTTCCGTCAGAATATCACTGGGGGAAACGGTTTGCCCATGTCGCTGCAATAAACAATGAAGCAGTTCAAATTCTAAGCGGGTGAGTTTAATGTTTTTGGTCAGCCAAATGACTTCAAATCGTTCTGGAATTAGGGTTAAGGGCCCATAGCTGAGAATTTCTTTGTGTTTGGCCGCATGGGGAATCCGATCCGTGCGCCGCAGCAAAGCCCGCACCCGCGCTAACATTTCTTCGATTTCAAAGGGCTTGGTTAAATAGTCATCAGCCCCAGAATTAAAGCCTTCCACCTTATCTTGGGTTTGACTGAGGGCCGTTAACATCAAGACAGGAATGATGGCGGTGCGTTCATCCCGGCGCAGGCGTTGACAGACCGTAAACCCATCCACCCGCGGTAACATCAAATCCAGCATGATTAAATCGGGGAGCAGTTGCAGGGCCAGGGCTTGACCTTGAATCCCATCGGCGGCCTGGGTGACATCATAGCCAGCAAGCTCTAGGTTGAGACAGACAAGCTCGGCAATAGCTGGATCGTCATCAATGACCAAAATCCGGGGCTTCATAAAATGTTACTGAACCTTAACAACTACCATATAAATCTTGATGAACTGTACGGATTATAAACATAAAAATTTATTTACATCAATGTATTTTCCAGATTGCCCTGCACCACGAGGCCTGCTCCAAGGATTTTGGTTGTGACAATGATTAATTGACTGCCCTTCCCTATGCTCTTTGGGCAAATACCGTTTACAGTTTCGGATCTAGGACGATCGGGATAAGTTGGGTTAGCACTGGTCAGATAAGGCTAGACCGATATAGTGGGATAGTGCCTAGGTTTAATGTCTATGCTCCAAGAAGCCTGTTATCGTCAACCCACCTGTCAACTTTGGCTCACGGGTGAAAGTCATCCTCTCTTGGCCTGGGCAACTCGCCAAGCTTGGGAAAATTTACAATTTACGCTCCGCTTGTCCCCACCCGAAGATCCCCATAATCTCGCGGAAAGCCCCGTTATTGAAATCCATGGCCAGCGATCAGAGTTAGAGGCCCTTTATCTTTGTGTTGATAATTACACCCAGGCCCTATTAGCAAAACGGCGACAGGCCTTCACGGAACAGGCCCAACCCATGCGACTCTTGGCCCCGGCCAGCCTGGATCAGGAGATCAGTACCCTGGTTTCGGACGTTTTTGCACCAGAAGGAGGCGATTTACCCGGCTCTCCAGCCATTTTCCTCACCCAGGTCTCTCCTTTGTCCCATCATCTGCATCTAGGGTTTTTAAGATTAACTTGTTCAGAAGCCCAAGAAAATTTTGATCCCTCGATTTTACCCTTGAGCCTCTCCCAGTTATTTGATCTAGGTAATCTTTTAGGGGAATGCTGCCCGCTGTTACAGCCTCAACCTGGCCTGGGGGCGCGGGTCTATGGAGCTTGGCAAAAAACACCCGTGTGGGTACAAAGTACGGCGGTGGCGGCGGTCGTTTTAGGGGTGACAACAGCCTTGATCCCTTGGCTCCAACCGGAAAACCAGTTTCTCTCTCAGGAAATGGCTCCTACGGAAATTCCGACCCAACTGAATTTACCCTTACCCACCCTCATTCCCAAGGCCCCGGCCGATTTAGGGGAAGCTCCAACCCCTGCCAATCCACCCCAGGCCTCTGTCAACTTGCGCCCGATACCCTTACCCCCCATTCCCCCCCCAGTGCGTACAGCTAGTCCAGTTGAGGAAGCACCCAGCCAGTTCTTACCCCGCCCCGCCCCACCCCAGGCCAATGCTCCCCAGGCCCGGATCACCATTCCTGCCCCAACTACCCCGGCCAAACCAGAGGAGAATAGTAGTCTTGAAACTGGCCTGGACAGTAACGTCATTACCTCTCCTAGTGCTGGAGCCGCTGCCCTCAGACCCTTGCCCCCCAATGCCCAAAGTCCCGTCCGCTCGCCGGCCGCCGTTGCCCGTTCCCTTAACTTAGACGTGGCCAGTGGTCAGTCTGTTGCTGCGGTGCGGAGTTACTTTAGTCAACGCTGGCAACCTCCCGCAGAACTGAGCCAAACCTTGGAATACACCCTGATTCTTAACCCCGATGGCAGTCTTCAGCGGGCCTTACCCCTCAACCGGGCCGCAGAAGTTTATATTGACCGCACCCCTATTCCCTTGGCCAATGAACCCTTTGTTGCGGCAACCAATGCTCCGGCCCCAGTCCAATTACGGTTGGTGTTAGAGCCAATGGCCCGCGGCGGCGGTGTGCAAGTCTTTAATGCCAACTAGGGATTATTAGTTTTAGTTGTGGCGGTTGTCGCACTGGTCAGGAGATAGCGACCTAAAGTGGGTAACTGTACCGTCTCAGCCGTCAGGAGCTTGGCCCACTCTTGGCGCACTTGGGCACTAGTGGGTTGCTTGGCTAAAACCGTCAGGGCATCGTACCAGAGGCCAGCCTTAGCAAAGATCTGAAACCGATTCAGACCTTGGGCATTGGCCAGTGCCGTCTGCACATTGGGAGCTAAATCCACCCGCCGCACCCAACCTTCCACATAAACAATTTGGGAGGGATCGGGATTAGCTGGATCACAAATGAGACTTAACACCCAGCGATAGTCTTGGTTGGGAGCTAGAGTCTGATTAGCCCAGGTAAACCGATCCAAAGTAGGGCGACCTTCCAAAAGAAAGGTAGTGCGATCTACAAGGGTTTGTTCCGTTTCTGTGGCTTTGTAGAGCATCATTTCCCCAACTTGGTAGTTGTTCTTGGGTAAATACCAAAAGACAGTTGGATTAGCCGCGGTGGTCAGACCAATGTTGGCACGGGGGATGAGGGCCGTCAGACCTGGCTCTTTTTCGGCTAGATCAAATTTACATGTCCCTCGAGTCGCCGCCCCTTCCCGATTACCCGGCCGGCCGAGGTTACTGGGAGGAACAAAATCAGCCCAAGCCAGGCCAGCGTTGAGCATTAAACCCAGTCCCAAAACACCAACGATAATCCGGGTAACGTGAGCGAGAGATTGCAGTTGCATGGGGAGTATCCTCCAGGTGATTGAATCCCATATCTTCAGCTTAAGGAGGTCAAGCTCGGAAAACTGTGATAGCTTCCCCCCGTCTTTGTTGATATCCATCACTGCCCTGGAGTTCCCCACCACCGGCTGCGGGATGATCATTGAAACTTGTAAGCCCCTTTCAACGGTGGCCTGGCTGATATGCTCTATCTAAACTCATAGTTCCAAATTCGATCAGTATCATGGACATTAGCACTACTTAATATTTAGTAATGATTGTTGACCCCCCTGCCGAAACCCTGGTCATTCCAGTACCGCCCACCAGAACGGGATTCAAGGGCTGGCTGACGCGTACCGTGTTTTTGGGACAAGAACCCACCCCGGAACTCTTGGCAATCCTGCTGGTGTATTTTGTCCAGGGGATTTTAGGGCTGGCGCGCCTAGCTGTGAGCTTCTTTTTTAAGGATGAGTTGGGACTGACTCCGGCAGAGGTGGCCGCCTTGATGGGGGTTGTGGCTTTACCTTGGGTTTTGAAGCCCTTGTTTGGGTTGCTTTCCGATAGTTTGCCTCTGTTTGGGTATCGGCGGCGTTCCTACTTGATTTTGTCTGGTTTTTTGGGCTGCGGGGCCTGGGTTTATCTGGCTTTGGGAGTAACAGCCCCTTGGCAAGCCACCTTGGCCATTGCCCTTAGTTCTTTGGCCATTGCTGTGAGTGATGTGATTGTGGACTCCCTAGTGGTGGAACGGGCCAGGGGAGAGTCTGTTGGCACAGCGGGAACCTTGCAGTCTCTTTGTTGGGGCGCAACGGCCGTGGGCGGCATTATCACAGCTTATTTGAGTGGACAGCTTTTGGCCCACTTCAGTACGGATACGATTTTTTTAATCACGGCTACCTTTCCACTGCTTGTTTCTGGGGTCGCTGGCTTCATCCATGAAACCCCTCTCACAGAGCGGCCGAAATTCTCCGCCACTTGGACGCATATTCTCAATGTTGCCCAGGCCCTGAAGCAGAAACAAATTTGGCTCCCTGTGGCCTTCTTGTTTCTCTGGCAAGCCACCCCCAGTTCCGACTCGGCGTTTTTCTTCTTCACAACCAATGAGCTAGGCTTCGATCCGGAATTTTTGGGGCGGGTTCGCTTAGTCACCAGTTTGGCTGCCCTGTTGGGGGTGTGGATTTTTCAGCGGTTTTTACGGGGATTACCCGTCCGGACAATTTTTCTCTGGAGTACAATTCTCTCGGCGGCGTTGGGGATGACAACGCTGTTGTTGGTTACCCATGTTAATCGGGGCCTGGGTATTGATGATCACTGGTTTAGTTTGGGGGATAGCTTAATCCTGACGGTGATGGGACAAATTGCCTTTATGCCGGTGTTGGTATTGGCCGCCCGCCTCTGTCCGCCGGGAATTGAAGCGACACTGTTTGCCCTTTTAATGGCCATCTCTAATTTGGCCAATTTGGTCTCCCATGAAACCGGCGCGCTCTTGACCCATTGGCTAGGAATTTCTGACCAGGAGTTTGGGCAACTGTGGATTTTGGTGGTGGTGGCAAATCTGAGTACGCTGCTGCCGTTGCCCCTGCTAAATTGGCTCCCAGACCAGGCCCCAACTTTTCCGACCCTAGTTTCCGCTGCTGTTGCTGAAGGATCTGAATTGGAATCCATTACGAGCGGTTAAACAATGACTAACCTGACTCCAATTCCGATCCAGGGTGATCCCAGTGGTGATGTTTTTGATGTCATTATCGTTGGGGCTGGTTTGGCGGGACTCGTCTGTGGGCAAGAGTTACAGGCATCTGGACAACGGGTTTTAATTTTAGAAAAGTCTGCTGGCCTGGGGGGGCGAATTGCAACTCGGCGGATTGGCGCAGATTGTTGGCTCGATCATGGTGTCCCGGCCTGGATGGCCCCCCAAGGCTTTGACGATTTTCCCGATTGGCCCCAGTGGCAAGCCTTAACAACTGAGCTATTAACCAAGCAAATGATCCAGGCCTGGCCCGAGTTTATCCCTACTCAACCCTTAGAACCAAGTTATTTTCAAGCCTATGCCGCGCCCCAAGGGATGACCGCCATTGCCAAACATTTAGCCCCAGGCCTGGCCATTGCACGGCAACAACGGGCAACCAATATTCATGTCAATCCAGATACTCAACTTTGGCAAGTAACTACTCTCAACTCCAAGGAACTCACCCAGGCCTGGTGGTCTAAGACCTTAGTTCTAGCGATTCCGGCTCCCCAGGCCCACGCACTTTGCCACCCCTTGAGTGATCAGGGCCTGGCCCGAGAGTTTCTCTGCCATTTAGGTCAAGTTAGCTATGATCCCTGCCTGACGGTGATGGTTGGGTTTGATCCAGAGTTGGGATCGGCACTCCCCCCCTTACCTCGGCTGGCTCTGGAGGATCCTCTAATTCGTTGGTGGGCCTGGGATAGTCAAAAGCGACCGCAGCCGGCCCCCCCTGTGATTGTTCTCCACAGCACCCCGGAATATGCCCAGGCCAATCTTGAGACTGTTTCCCTAGATGAAGTTGGTTATACACTCTGGGAGTCAGTCCGAAAACCCTACAATTTACCTGATGCGTTGGCCATCCCCAACTGGTTGCAAGTCCACCGCTGGCGATATGCTCAAGTGACTCAAGGCTACCCCCGGCCCTATCTCGCCGCCCCGATGTCACCGACTTTGATCTGTTGTGGTGATTGGTGTGGGCAAACTAACAAAGCCTGGGGACTAGGGCGGGCCTGGCAATCTGGAATTGAAACTGCCAAGCGTCTGAAATCACCCCTGCCTTAACGCTGGTTCCTTGAGAATTAGTCGCTGGCTCCCTCTAGGGTTTCTGGTGTGGCATTTTCAGATTCTTTGGCCTCATTACGGTTGTCGTTAAAGAAGCGGCGGCCAAAGCGACCTGGAGACCGTTTACGAAACTTACGGGCATAGGCCTGGTTACGGAGGGCTTTTTCTTTTTTAGGATTGCGGCGTTTAGCCATGCTGACCTCTAGGTAATTGGGCAGTGAGATGGTGGAGTAAGGAAATAAAGTCAAATAACGTATGAAGCTGAATGGGGGAACCCAGGGCCTCATAATTTGCGCAAATAACCATCATACCCGATTTAATTTGATTCTCGGATAGTTTTCTGCTAGGAAATTCAGGCCTAGGGACTCCCCCAAGCCCAAAGCAGACCATGTAACATCCCAGATATGCCCTAGGATAACCTCTGTAAGTCTCTGATTGAACAAAATCCCAGGCCCTTTGTCCGGTGGCTATTGGGAGAGGCTGAAACTGAAATCTCAATCCTCAAAACCGAACTCTCACTAGAGCCAATTCGGGCTGATTTTGTTAGTTTTCTGAGGGTGGGCGGCCAAATTTTGCACCTGGAATTTCAAACGGCCCCCGATGCCGAGATGCCCCTGCGAATGTTGGATTATTTTGTCCGCCTCTATCGCCAGTATCGCTGCACCGTGGTTCAGATTGTTCTGTTTCTCAAGCCCAGCGGTTCGGAATTGGTTTATGTGGATGCCTTTGACTTGAATCAGACCCACCATGGTTATCGAGTGATCCGGCTTTGGGAAGAAGAAGTTGAGCCACTCTTAGCAGAACCCCGATTATGGCCCCTCGCGATCCTAGCTAACTCCCCCGCACCAGAAGCAATTCTCCAACAGGTGGCCCAAAGCTTAGAGGCGTTAGATAATCGAGTTGAGCGGGTGAATTTGGCGACCTATACTTACTTGCTGGGTGGGCTAAGGTTTAGCAAAGCAGTCTTACAGCAACTACTTCGGGAGGAAATCATGCGGGAGTCCGTAACCTATCAAGATTTAGTCCAAACCAGCGAGCAACGGGGCCTGGAACGGGGATTAGAGCGGGGATTGAGTCAAGGCCTGGAACGAGGTTTGCTTGAAGGCTTGGAACGAGGACGACAACAAGGGGAAGCAGAATTGATCTTACGAATCTTAGAAGGAAAATTTGGTCGCCTCTCCGAAGATTTATCCCAGCGAATTCGGGCCTTGTCTATTTCGCAACTAGAGCATCTGGCTGAAAGTGTCTTGATATTTCAATCCCCCACTGATCTAAAATTCTGGTTCGAGCAGCAATCCCGATAAATTTTCTGATCTCAAGTTTTTATGTATGCGTGATCACAGCAGCCAAAGCCAGATTTTTGCGGTTGAAGCCCAAATTCATCAACTGCGGCAACTGATCCACCAGGCCAGCTATGCCTACTATGCCCTGGATAATCCGATTATGGAGGATGCCGTCTATGACCAGCTTTATCACGAACTCCAGGCCCTAGAACGCCAATATCCCCAATACATTACCCCCGATAGTCCGACACAACGGGTTGGCGAAAAACCTGCCAGTCAATTTAATTCGGTGCAGCATCGGATTCCGTTATACAGCCTGGAAAATGCTTTTGATCTGGGGGAGATGCAGGCCTGGCAAGATCGCTGGCAACGCTATTGGCAAACAAATCAGGATCAAACTTTGCCCCAACCGGAATATGTCTGTGAACTAAAAATTGATGGCTCGGCGTTGGCCTTGACCTATGGAAATGGAATTTTAATCCGGGGGGCAACGCGAGGAGATGGCAGTTCTGGGGAAGATATTACCCCCAATGTTCGGACGATTCGCGCCATTCCCCTCAAACTCAACTGGGACAATCCCCCCGCACTGATCGAAATTCGAGGAGAGGCATTTTTAGGGTTAGATGTCTTTCACCGCATTAACCAAGAGCGAGAAGCCAAAGGAGAAGCCCTGTTTGCCAATCCCCGTAACGCCGCGGCTGGAACCCTACGTCAACTGGATGCCCGGATTGTCTCCCAACGGCAACTGGATTTTTTTGCTTACACGTTACACCTGCCCGACACGGATGATTTAAGTCCAGCCAATTTCCCAGGCCCCGCGCCCACAACCCAATGGCATAGTCTGGAACTGTTGCAATCCATCGGCTTTAAGGTCAATCCGAATCGGCAACTCTGTCACGATTTAACCGCAGTCCAGGCCTATTATGCTCACTGGGCCACGGGACGATTAACGCTGCCCTATTTAACTGATGGGGTAGTGATTAAGCTGAATGATTTAGGGGTACAGCAGGGCCTGGGGTTTACGCAAAAATTTCCCCGTTGGGCGATTGCTTGGAAGTACGAACCGGAACAGGCGATCACTGAGGTGTTGGATATTACGGTGCAAGTGGGCCGGACAGGAGCCTTAACCCCTGTGGCAGAACTTAAACCAGTCCAATTAGCGGGAACGACAGTTTCTCGGGCCACCCTTCACAACCGCGAGCGCGTCACTGAGTTAGACCTTCAGATTGGGGATCGGGTTGTCGTGCACAAAGCCGGGGAAATTATTCCAGAAGTGTTACGAGTATTTCCAGAATTACGCCAGGGCAATACCCAACCGTTTATTTTTCCGAGCCACTGCCCCGAATGTCACCAACCTGTGATTCAACCCGAAAATGAGGCTGTAACCCGCTGTGTGAATCCCAGTTGTCCGGCAATTGTGAAAGGTTCCTTGCTCCATTGGGTCAGTCGTCAGGCCTTGGATGTGGATGGCCTGGGGGAGAAAATTATTACCCAATTAGTCGAAAAAGGCTGGGTTAAGGATGTGGCGGATCTCTATGCCCTCCAGGCCCCGCAACTGGCTAACCTAGACCGAATGGGGGCAAAATCGGCTACGAATATCATCACTGGCCTGGAAAAATCCAAAACCAAACCTTGGGACAAAGTTCTCTATGGCCTGGGGATTCGTCATGTCGGGGCGGTCAATGCTCAACTGATTGCGGCGGAATTTCCCAGTGCGGCCCAACTCTCCCAGGCCAGCCTTGAGAGCTTAAATGGGATTCACGGAATTGGCCCAGAAATTGCCCAGGCCGTGGTGGATTGGTGGCAAGATCCCGCTAACCAGACCTTAATCAGCCGCTTATCCCAGGCCGGCCTGCAACTGACCACTCCAGAGCCTCAAAAATCAGAAAATTCTCAACCCCAAACCTTGAGCGGTAAAACCTTCGTGATTACTGGCACTCTCCCCAGCCTCAGTCGCGAGGAAGCCAAAATGCTGATTCTCCAGGCCGGGGGTAAAGTAACGGACAGTGTGAGTCAGAAAACTAGCTATGTCCTTGTCGGTGCCAATGCCGGGAATAAACTGACCAAAGCGCAAACCCTGAGGATTCCCTGCCTCTCAGAAGCCGAACTTGTAGAAATGTTGCAGTAAGCAAATATCCGTAAAATCACGGTACATCTCCTTCAGATTCCGCCATAGGCTGAGGGATAGGGCGATTGTTGGGGCGATGGAAACTGCTGACTTTCATGATTGTGATTGGCCATGATTGTTAATCAGTTTTCTGTTAAGGATTAGCCTACCAATTGGCCAATAAATCATAAACACAGGGGGACGTGTTGCGGACTTATGGTTACATCTCAAAATATGGCTGCTCATCTTACTAGTCGTAGTACGCTCCAGCCTCTTGCAACCCAAACTCTTCGCTCAAGACACCCTGAACGTCGGAATCACTTTAGTTTAGACGAACATTTGCACTTCAATCGGGCACAGGGAACCATCCACGACTGGCATCAAGCTCGGAACATTCTTGTCACTGAAGATTTTATTGTGGGCATGATTACTGGCCTGGAGCAGGAAGTTGGCCCCGCCTCAACCTTGGTGATGTACAAAATTGGGGAAGAGTGGGGCTTAAAAGATGCCGACTTTTTTCAACGAAACTTCCGACAAGAATATAACCGCGAATTGCGCCAAACCAATTTGAGCTTTTTGTTCGAGGCCTGGTGGTGGCCCTTTGTCACCCAAGGGTGGGGCAATTGGGATATTGATTTATCGGAGCAGAAAAATGGCTTCATGTTTATCAATATCTTTGATTCTGTTGTTGCTCGAACCTTAGGGGATGTGGGAAAACCGGTTTGCTATCTTTATGCCGGAATGTTTGCTGGATTTTTCACAGGCCTGATTAAAAAATCCCTCGGTTGTATCGAAATTCAATGCTATGCGATGGGGGAAACCTACTGTAAATTTCTTGTGGGTAAGCAGGAACGGATTGATGCCGCTTCATTCTGGCAAAACGAAGGTGCCTCCGCAAGCGATATTGAAAAACGGATGAAAAATGGGCAACTTTCCCCCTAGCCGCAAAAGTTTTTCTGGGTGATGGAGTGTATTTTTGAACATGAGATTTGAGATTGATTTTTAACTTTATTAGCCTTAATCCTGCTGTTATTAATCTGGAGAATGACTATGTTAACTCAATTAGATCGCTTGACCACAGAAGCCGATGGCCGGTTTGCAACTGCCGCAGAGTTAAAATTTCTGCGAGACTATTTAGATACTGTGAATGGGCGGGTCGAAACCTACCAGAAAATTGGCGCAGCAGCAGACAGTATAGTCTCAGAAATCCAACAGCGGCAGTTGTCAGCTAAATCCAGTTGCTACACGTTTAGCGGCAAGGATCAAGCCAGTATTTGTCGCCGGGACTTAACCAATGCAATTCGTCTTAGTGCCACCGCGATGTTGTTTGCAGATTTGGATTTACTCCGGGACGGCTTTGTACTTTGGTATCGCACCATTGTCAAGTCCTTTAACTATAGCCACATGGCTGAAAACACCTATGGCAAACAACTGCCAGACATGATGAAGAAACTGTTATCCCCCCTGGAATACACCTATATGCAACCCATCTTGTCCTTGAATCATTCGATTTTGTCCCAGTAAACTTTGGTGGGGAGAGGGTTTAATGGCGGTTAATTAACTCATGCCTGGCATTGATCTTAAACAGCGTTTTAGTTGCCGTCTCCCCAGCAGTTTCCTGAATGCGCCCTGGCCAAAACAAACCATTATTCCCTAGGAAAATATTCATGTTTAAGCAGTTAACCCGTTTAGCCAATGAAGCCGATGGTCGGTTTGCTAGCCCCTCCGAATTAAAATTTCTCAAAGACTACCTAGAAACCGTAGAGACGCGCATGAGTGCCTACAGCAAAGTTCGGGATGCTGAGACGACCATTACGGAAGAATTAGGTGCTACCCTCCAGGCCCAAAGTCCTTACATTTTCCAGAAAGGCAAGCAAGACCATAGTGCCGTCTGTCAACGAGATCGCCAGCACGTTTTACGGATCTCGGCCACATCCATGTTGTTTGGTGACTTGGATTCTTTGCGGGAAGGTTTTCTTCTTTGGTACCGGACAATTATCAATGCCTTCCGGGATCAAAAAGCCTCCCAGGCCACCTACAAAGTCCTACCCAATATCGTTAATGCCCACCTGACTCCAGAAGAGGCCAAACTGATGCAACCAGCCTTAGAGCTAGATAAATCCATCTTGGGTGAATAACATCCAGTCACAACTCCCCAAGCCCCGCGAACAATGGCAAAATCAGTAGGCTATGGAATTATGGGACTGTTTTAAGGAATTGGCATGGCTGAGGCAACGGATCACAGTGGCTCTGGGTTAGAAGAGATTAAAGCAACTCGGATCGAAAAGGCAGAAAAACTCCGGGATTTGGGGATTAACCCCTATGCCTACCAGTTTGATCGCACCCATTCTGCCGCCCAACTCCAGGCCCAGTATGCCGAGTTAAAAAATGGCGAAACCGTTGATGTTCAAGTCTCTGTGGCGGGACGGATCTTAAATCGGCGCGTCTTTGGCAAATTGGCGTTTTTTACCCTCCAAGATGAAACAGGCACGATTCAGCTTTATCTCGACAAGCAGACAATCCAGGCCAAGATGGGGGAAACGGATCCCCAGGCCTTTGATCACCTCAAGCAACTGACGGACGCGGGGGATATTTTGGGGGCTGTCGGGACAATCAAACGCACCGAAAAAGGGGAACTCTCGGTTTATGTCCATTCCCATACCATCCTGACCAAATCCCTGTTACCGCTTCCTGACAAGTGGCATGGCCTGACCGATGTGGAAAAACGTTATCGGCAACGCTATGTGGATTTAATTGTTAATCCCCAAGTCCGGCAAACGTTCAGAAAAAGGGCCTTGATTACCGCCGCAATTCGCCGATATTTAGACGAGCAGGGCTTTATTGAAATTGAAACCCCAGTCTTACAAGCCGAAGCGGGGGGAGCCGAAGCCAGACCCTTTATTACCTATCACAACACCCTGGAGATGCCGCTTTATTTACGGATTGCGACGGAATTACATCTAAAACGCTTGGTCGTGGGTGGGTTTGAAAAAGTCTTTGAAATGGGGCGGATCTTTCGGAATGAAGGCATTTCTACCCGCCATAACCCGGAATTTACCAGCATCGAAATTTACCAGGCCTATGCGGACTATACCGATATGATGGCTTTGACGGAAACCTTAATTACCTATGCCGCTGAAACTGTTTTAGGCACACTCCAAATTAACTACCAAGGGCAAGAGATTGACTTAACTCCACCCTGGAAACGGATCACGATGCACGCTGTGGTTCAAGAAGCAACCGGGATTAACTTCAAGGAATTTACCGACCTCGAAACTGCCCAAACTGCTGCCCAAACTGCTGGGATTAAAGACACGGAAAAATGCGACACCATCGGCCGAGTTTTGAATGCAGCCTTTGAGCAAGCGGTTGAACCGAATCTGATCCAGCCCACCTTTGTCTTAGATTACCCTGTAGAAATTTCTCCTCTCGCTAAACCCCATCGGTCACAACCAGGCCTGGTGGAACGGTTTGAATTGTTTATTGTTGGACGAGAGACAGCCAATAGTTTTTCTGAACTGACAGATCCGGTAGATCAACGCCAACGCCTTGAGCAACAATCCGCCCGCAAAGAGGCCGGAGATTTAGAAGCCCACAGCATTGATGAGGATTTCCTCGCTGCCTTAGAACAGGGGATGCCACCCACGGCGGGCCTGGGGATTGGGATTGATCGCCTGGTGATGTTGCTGACGGATTCCCCCAGTATTCGAGATGTGATTGCCTTTCCCCTGTTGCGGTCTGAGGGATAGATTGACATCAGTGGGGCTAACATTGAATCGGATATTGATCATTTAAATCACCTCTTAATGAACAAACAGCAGAGAATTGCCCAGGCCATCAAGAATGTCGTCTCTGAAATGATGGAGAGGGTGATGGTTCGTGTCCTAGAGGAAGACCCTTTCATCAATGAAAAACACTATGCCAGTAAACCTCTTTATGCTGCCTTAGTCCCGGATGAAATTTTCAAAGGCTCACATTTTGAGCGTAGATTTGTCACCCCATTTGGCCAAGTTTGGGAAAAGTTGGCAGAAGTGGTCGCCCTCGAAGCCCATGGTAACTGTCAACTAGGTCATAGGATCAACGGCACAGTCAACCAAGAAAGCTTAAGAAGAATTCAAGAAATTTTAAATCAGCTAGAGCATGGCAAGGGTAAAGACAGGAAAAAACCGAATTGGGTCAAGAATTAGACTATATCCAGGCAGGAGGTGGACAACCTATTCCGGTCACTGTTGTCTGTGATCTTTTTATCCAAAATCAAAAAACTAGACAACGATATGCATTTGAATTAAAAGCTCCATTACCTAACAGCGATCAAACCAAAGTTAGCAAAGAAAAATTATTGAAACTACTAGCCATGAAACCAAAAGTTGTGGATCATGCTTACTTTGCCTTGCCCTATAATCCTTATGGTCAAAAAAAAGATTATGCCTGGCCTTTTCCCCAGCGCTGGTTCAATATGGATCAAGATAAGTCAGTGCTGATCGGTAATGAATTTTGGGACTTGATTGGCGGAAAAGGTACTTACACCAAATTTATCCAAGAAATCAATTCATTAGGAAAGGATTATAAAGAACGAATCTATCGAGAATTTTTGAGAATTGAACCGCCTCAGGACTTTGAAGCAGGAGCTTTAAGATAGTTGAATTAAATCAGAAAAACTCAATGCAACCGATAAGATTCACATTTATTGACCTTTTTGCGGGAATTGGCGGCTTTAAAATCGCATTAAATCGGCATGGTGGTCATTGTCTTGGCTTTAGCGAAATCAATAAAGATGCAATCAATGTCTATTGTGAAAACTTTAGGATTGACCCTAGTTATAACCTGGGAGATATTACCAAAATTAAAGAGTTACCAGCCCATGACTTATTAACGGCGGGAGTTCCTTGCCAGAGTTGGTCAATTGCAGGGAAAAACTTAGGTTTTGATGATGATAGAGGGCAACTATGGAACGATACAATTTATTTACTCCAACAGGCCCAGCCCAAAGCATTTATTTTTGAGAATGTCAAAGGCCTGGTTGACCCTCGCAATCAAAAAGCTCTCTCGTATATTCTCGAAAGAATTAAACAAGCCGGTTATTACGCTCGCTATTTTGTCATCAACTCATTTGATTATGGAGTGCCACAAAATAGGGTGCGTATCTATATCATTGGATTTCAGAAAAAATACTATCTTGAAAAATTTAAACTGCCAGAAATTAGTGATAAGAAACTAAAACTTGGCGACATATTAGGGATCCAGTTTGAGCAACTACCAGATAGTGAGATAGTTCAGAGAGATTTATTTGGTAATATTGTTGAACCTAAGACTATGAGCCTTTCTAGTACCAATGGATTTAACGACTACTTTTTATTTAATGACTTGAGAAATGGCCCAACAACAATCCACTCTTGGGATATTATTGATACAACTCCGCGGCAAAAAGATATTTGCTTATTACTCCTCAAAAATAGACGAAAAAGTAATTATGGCAAACTAGATGGTAATCCATTATCTTTACAACATCTTCAACATCTAGATCCAACAATTACTCAAGCAGAAATTGACGCACTACTTCAATTAGATATCTTGCAAGCAGAAGAATATCGTTTTGCTATAAAAGACAACAATAGTTGCACCTTAAATCAGGATGAACAAATACTGCTTAAATTTGCCCATAATCAAGAAATTTTGATTGATAACTTGAAGATTGAAAAAGAATTAATTATAAAGAAAATATCTATTATAAAAACCATCGAATCACTTAAAGATAAAAATATAATTCAATGCATGGAAATTCGTTATGATTTTAAGAATGCTAAAATTAGTACCGGATTATTTGGTATAAACCGTATTTTCTTGCCAAGTTCCAATATTTACCCTACCTTAGTGGCAAGTGATACAAATGACTTCATAACATTAAAGCAAATTAAGGCAGTCAACTATCAAGAATTAAAAGAAAAATTTATCAAAGAAATTTATAAGACTAGGGAATTTAGAAAAATTACTAAAAATGAAGCTTGCTTAATTCAGGGATTTCCCCAAGATTTTAAGCTCCCAGAAGCTAGATCAAGATGGATGAAACTGATTGGCAATAGTGTTTCGGTTCCTGTCATTGATAACCTATGCAAGGCAATTCTGGAAACTGGTGTTTTTAACTCCCAATAAAATGAGCATAAGTTCTAAGGGCAGTGACACAAGCCTAATCCATCACACCCCAAGCCGCCCGCAAAGAGGCCGGAGATTTAGAAGCCGACAGCATTGATGAGGATTTCCTTGCTGCCTTAGAACAGGGGAGGCCACCCACGGCGGGCCTGGGGATTGGGATTGATCGCCTGGTGATGTTGCTGACGGATTCCCCCAGTATTCGGGATGTGATTGCCTTTCCCCTGTTGCGACCAGAAACATAGGCCTTTTTAGACCCAAAGCCCAACTAAATAAACCGCACCGTACCGCTGGGGCCAATACTGACACTACCGTGGACATTGGGGTTATTGGCTTTTGTTGCGGCGATATTGATCGTTAGGGTATTTGTCCTGGTATTGAAACTGGCAGTGCTGAAGGTTAGGGGAGTGCCACCACTGTTATAAATCAGAATATTCACGTCATTAACATAGTTCTTAATGGGAGGAAATGAAAAAGACTTTGACTTGCCAGGAGTTAAAGTATTGTTTTTGGCATTACCTTCACCAGCCACAACTGGAACACCAGAGTTGTTCACAACAATCACGGTTAATGCTCGGCTGGGAGTAATTTTAGTTTGGGCCAACACCTGAGCATCAAAGAATTGGGGGGACAAGATTGCCGGAGTGACACATCCCAGGCCCGCCAAAGCAACAGATAAAACAATGGGCTTCCAACTAACCATAACTAAGGATCCAAACGCCATCACACTCAGATTACCCCCCGGCCCAGTCAATACCCTGAATCTCCATAAATCTTTTATCTTGTCAGGCTTAACCTGGTTTGAGCAACAAGTCCAAACTGGCCACACATGGCCCCCCGCACCGGATGCAGATCTCAGCAGGTCAAGCCATTCTTTTGACATAGGTGACGCAGCGGTAAATTTTCCGATGGATTTTTTGCCGTGGGATCAGGTTGAGACTCGCTTCTACAACGACAAGTCGGCTACTGAGCTAAGATCACTGAGTTGCATCCCCCACCCCCTTCCAATTACCTTATGACATCTCTGATCACCCCTGTTCTGCCGACAGCACTTGACCCCCCTGACTTAGCCCAGTCCTTAGCCAAGATTCATACCCAAGCAGATTGGATTGGTTTACGTTACGTCCAAGAGACCACCACCACCCGCTCTGTGCGCGATGGCAACCCCCAAGTCAATCACCATGATCTCTCGGCCGGGGTGATGATTGAGGTTTTGGTGAATGGGCAATTGGGCTATGGGGCCTGTAATCGTTTGGATCCCGAAAGTTTGCAGCGGGCGACAGATCAGGCCTATCAGCAAGCCTTGAGAGCATCCCAGTGGAGCCTGACCCCCGTTTCAACCGCAATTCGACCGGCTGTAGTTGGGGAATATCGCCGTCTCAACCCAGATTCTATCGCCGCCTTGGGGCCTGGGGAGATTAATGAACTTTTACAGAAAATTTGCCAAACTCTGAAAGTCTCAGACAAAATTGTCCAAACCACTGCCCTGATGCAAACCGTCGCCACCACCTCCCATTGGGTCAGCAGTAATGGTGGGAATATTCGTCAAGACTTTCTCCAGGTCATCACCCACTATGCCGCCACGGCCCAAGATGGAGCCAACATTCAACAACGCACTGACAATGGGATGTTTGCCCGCTGCTATCAAGCTGGCCTGGAGGTTTTGGCAGCAGAATTGGTCTTAGAACGGGCCGAAAAGATTGGCAGCCAGGCTCTGGAATTGTTAACTGCCGCTGAATGTCCAACTACGACCACAAATTTGGTACTGGCTCCGGATCAAATGATGTTACAAATCCATGAAAGTATTGGCCATCCCTTGGAGTTGGATCGGATTTTGGGCGATGAGCGCAATTATGCCGGCAGTAGTTTTGTCAAGTTATCGGATTTTGGGCAGTTGGTCTATGGCTCGCCTTTGCTCAATGTCACCTTTGATCCGACTGTGCCAACCGAGTTAGCCAGTTATGGGTTTGATGATGGGGGTGTACCGGCCCAACGAGAATACTTGATTAAAGAAGGCATCTTGCTACGGGGCCTGGGGAGTGCGGAAAGTCAGTTGCGCTCAGGTGTGCCAGGGGTTGCTAATTTACGAGCCTGTTCCTGGAATCGCCCCCCCATTGACCGGATGGCGAATTTAAACATTGAACCGGGAAGCAAGAGTTGGCAAGAGATCATTGGCCATATTGAACAGGGCATTTACATGGAATCCAACCGCTCTTGGTCTATTGATGACTATCGGCTCAAGTTTCAGTTTGGCTGTGAATATGCCAGGGAAATTAAAAACGGGCAGTTGGGGCAAGTCCTCCGTAATCCCAACTATCGAGGCGCAACACCCAACTTCTGGGGGAATCTGATTGCAGTGGGGGATCAATCAACTCTAGGGATTTTTGGCACACCCTACTGTGGGAAAGGGGAACCTAATCAAGCGATTCGGGTCGGCCATGCTTCCCCTGTTTGTGCCTTTGCCAATATTGAAGTGTTTGGGGGACATTAAGCTAAGCTATGGGCCAGACTGCATTTGTCACCGGGGGCAGTGGCTTTGTTGGTAGCAATTTAATCCGCTTACTCCAAGAACAAGGTTGGCAGGTTAAAGCCCTTGTCCGCAATCCTGAGCAAGCCGTCACCCTTGAGGGCCTGGACATTGAACTGATTCCTGGGGATTTGACTCAACCAAACCTCAGTCAGGGGATGACCGGTTGCCAGGCCCTGTTCCATGTAGCGGCTCACTATAGTCTTTGGAGGAGGGATGAAAAGCAACTCTATCAGAGTAATGTCTTCGGGACAAGAAATATCCTCAAAGCAGCCCAAGCGGCCGGAGTAGAACGCGTTGTTTATACCAGTTCCGTAGCCGCTATCGGTGTCGATCCAAGTGGTCGGCCAGGAACTGAAGCCTATCAAAGCCCGCCAGAAAAGTTGATCAGTGCCTACAAACAGTCGAAATACTGGGCTGAACAGGAAGCTCATCAAGCCATTAAAAAAGGTCAAGATATTGTCATTGTTAACCCCACCACACCCATCGGTCCTTGGGATGTTAAACCCACACCGACTGGAGATTTAATTGTCCGGTTTTTACGGAATCAAATGCCGGCCTATGTCGATACCGGGTTAAATTTAATTCATGTCCGAGATGTGGCCTGGGGGCATCTACTCGCCTATGAGAAGGGCAAAACTGGAGAACGTTATATTCTTGGCCATCAAAATCTGAGCCTGAAGGAAATTTTAGAGAAATTGGCTGCTATTACTGGAAAACCAGCCCCAAAAGTAACGATTCCTGTGATTGTGCCGTTGATCGTGGCCTGGATTGATGAACTGGTGTTGGGTCAATTGGGGAAAACGCCAAGTGTGCCGGTGGATGGAGTCTTAATGTCTAAACAAAAGATGTATTACGATGCTTCCAAGGCCATCAATGAGCTAAATTTACCCCAAACTCCGGTGGATCAAGCCCTCAAAGAAGCGGTGGATTGGTTTTTAGATCATGGGTACATTGATTAACAATAGCCAATTTTTTGATCCTACCTAGTTTATCGAGATCATTATTTTAATATATAAAAATATCAAGATAAAAATTAAATTGTCATCTCTTGAAATAATATTGTCTATATTTTCTGCGCTGCAGATAAGCTAGGAAATGCTTTATCGATCATGGTTACACCACGTTACTGGTATTCATTTAGTCTGTGTTACGTAAACCTCAAAAGAAATAATTATGCCAAGGAAAATTCGAGAGTTAAAAGCCCAGATCGCTCGTGAAGGATTTGTTTACTTGTCCAAGCGTGGTAAGGGTAGCCATGAGCTTTGGAGGCATCCTTTGATTAGCAAGACCCTAACAATCCCAGGCCAGGACGGAGATGATATTCCGCTCTACCTGAAAAAACAAGTAGCAAAGCTACTCGCTACACTAAAAGAGTTGAAGGAGGACAAGGATTTATGAATCGGTATAGCATGATTGTTGAATGGTCGGATGAAGATCAACTTTTCCTAGTCACAATTCCAGAGTTTGCAAATCTTGTTATCATGCCCTGTACCTATGGAAAGACTCGTGAAGAAGCTATTCAAAAGGGTGAAGAAGTGATTGAAATATACTTAGAGGCTTGGCGAGCAGATGGGGAAATGATTCCTGAGCCTAAAACACTTCAATTGACTTAACAGAATATTCTCATGATGCTAGTTAATTAGAACCAAAACCTGAATGTAATCCTGATTAACGGAAGGCTATCTATCTGCAAGTGTGTGAGCTTAATTATTGCACTACCATAGTGAATGCAACGCGACTGGTGACATGAAACTGCACGTACTCATGAGTAATTCTTCTATCCTTCCCCCCCTCAAGCCACAACTGATCATTCCGGCGGCTGAGTTGAAAGAACTGAATCAACGGTCAAATTGGAAAGGCAGTTTACAGCTATTAGCCCATTTAACGGTAATGGTGGCCAGTGGCATTGTCTGGGGGACACATTTGGCCTGGGCGCAGTGGTGGATTGCCTTGCCTGCTGGCGTGATCTATGGGTTTAGCCTCGCCTCAATGTTTGCCACGCTTCATGAAACCAGTCACCGAACCGCCTTTGCCAATAATCAAGTGAATGATGCCGTGGCCTGGTTTGCTGGAATTTTTTGCTTTTATAACAGCACGTTTTATCGCCGCTATCACAAATGGCATCATCGCTATACCCAACTCCCAGGCCAGGATCCGGAACTGGAAGACCCAAAACCGACCAACTGGCGGGAATATCTTTGGGAAGTGAGCGGGATTCCTTGGTGGATCGGCAAGGTTAAGGGACATATTCGCATTGCCTTAGGAAATCTAGAAAATTGCCCTTGTATCCCAGAGGAAGCCAGGCCGGAGGTGATTCGTTCAATTCGGTTGCAGATATTGGCTTATGTCCTGTTTATCGGTATTTCTATTACCTTGCAACAACCTTGGTTCTTGACCTATTGGCTGATTCCCTTGGCCTTAGGACAACCGATTTTACGGGCAATTTTGTTGGCGGAACATACGGGCTGCACTCATGATGAAAACCCGCTTACTAATACCCGCACGACCTATACGATTTGGCCGATTCGCTTACTGATGTGGAATATGTCCTATCATGCCGAACATCATTTGTATGCTTCGATTCCATTCCATGCCTTAGCCAAAGCTCATGAGAAAATTAAAGAGAATTTAACCAAAATCGAGCCGGGTTATATTACAGTAAATCGCAAAATCATTGATGGTTTTACCCCGGCCCATTGAAGCCAAAACGCTCATGAAAGACACCCATCACTACCAGGCCACGATCACATGGACAGGCAATTTGGGGACAGGAACCAGTAGTTATCGGGCCTACGAAAGAAGCCACACCATCGAAATTCTCAATAAACCAGCTATTTTCGGGTCATCGGATAGCAGTTTTCGGGGTGATCCAAGCAAGCATAATCCCGAGGAATTACTGATAGCATCTTTGTCGGCTTGTCATCTTCTCTGGTACTTGCATTTATGTGCTGATGCGGGGGTGGTTGTTGTGAATTACTCCGATCAAGCAACTGGGGTGATGGTCGTGGACAAAGATGGGCGGGGGTATTTTACTGAGGTGATGTTAAACCCGATCGTGACCGTGAGTGAAATCTCAATGATGAACAAGGCGTTTGAATTGCATGAGCGGGCTAGGGAGTTTTGTTTTATTGCCAATTCTGTCAACTTTCCCGTCAAACATCACTCCACGATTAACGTCAAATAATTAAACTTCAGGATAAAAACATAAATTCAATGGCTGAAACTTACACCATTCCTAATTTTCAACTCCAATGCGGCGCGGTTTTATCTGAAGCCAAAATTGCCTATCAAACCTACGGGGAATTAAACGCGGATCGCAGCAATGTGATTCTTTATCCCACCTCCTATGGCGCGCACCATTCGGATATTGACTGGTTGATTGGTACGGATCGGATTCTGGATCACAGTCGTTGGTTTATTGTGATTCCAAATATGTTTGGCAATGGTCTATCGAGTTCTCCCAGTAATTGCTCAGAATGTCAGTTAGCAGAATCCGGGTTTTGGTTTACTCATATTGATAATGTCCAGGCCCAGCGACAGTTATTAAAAGATGTTTTTGGCATTGAAAAATTAGCCTTAGTTTATGGTTGGTCTATGGGAGCGCAACAGGCCTATCATTGGGGGGCATTGTTTCCTGGCCAGGTTGAACGGATTGCAGCGTTATGTGGCACAGCTAAAACCACAGATCACAATCGGATTTTTTTAGAAAGTCTGAGAGCTGCTCTAACCGCTGACCCGGCCTGGGACGGAACAAAATTTACGGCAACACCGGATCGGGGATATAAAGCCTTTGCCCGGATATATGCCAGTTGGGCCGCCTCGCAAGCCTTTTATCGGGCTAAGATTTACCTGGATTTAGGGTATAAAACGTTAGAAGAATATTTACAGCAGGCCTGGGAAGCCAGTTACCGGAAACGAGACCCCCATAATCTGATTGCCATGCTTGATACCTGGTTGCGGTGTGATGTCAGTGATAATCCGATTTTTAAGGGGGATTATGAACAAGCCCTCAAATCCATTTCAGCAAAAACTTTGGTGATGCCAGCTACAACGGATTTATATTTCACGCCTGAAGATTGTGCTGCCGAAGCCAATTTAATTCCCAATGCTGAGTATTTGCCGATTCCGTCAATTTGGGGTCATCGCGCTGGAAACCCTTATCAAAATCGAGAGGATGAAACTTATATAAATCTCGCATTAAGAAGCTTTTTAAGCTAACTCAATCTTCTTAAATTATATCCATCACTAATTATATTTAACCAAACTGAAATAAGTGCTCATGAAAACATTAAATGACAGAGAGAAAGAATTGCTGATAAAGTTAGTTGACTTTAATACAAATAATGTTTGCTATAGAGCTATCCAAGACGCATTCTCATTCTCTCATATTTAAAAACGAATTGCTATATACCTGGAAAATTAGGCAAAGTTTAGGCGAGATGGAATCTCGGATCAATCAAACGAATGCAAAATTGTGTAGTCCTTATTTCCTCAAAAGCCAACCGCAACGTACCTTATCCCTGCAACAAACACCTCTACAAAGCCCACCACCTGATTGGATTCTAAATCTTGGCCGCACGTAGTAGACTTTTTTGCATTGAAGCAGTACCGGGCAACTTTGACTCGTTATGGTAAAGCTACCTGTAATTTTAATTTATCTTGCTGCTTCTGTCATTTGGCTCATTTGTAGAACTTTGCTGTACCTCCAGTAGGCTAACGCCAACGTTCAGAGATGACACGCCCTAGCATTTTGGAACCAATTTCTTCCTAATCATGAAGCGCAAAAGCAATGACTTCAGCAATCTACTACCTGTCTTCTGCTTGTTTAATCTCAATCGTTAAGTTCATAACCACATTTTTAATGATGTGACCGCCACACTATTGTAATTAAACCAAAACCTAACCGCGACTTGAACTCATAATATTTCTTAGAGACGTAAGAAAAACTCGTTAAGATGGAGAAAGTCAGTAAAATTCAGGCATTTCGGTCATGGTCAACTCCCCTGTCTTAAGTACCCAAGTTCCCACGGATTTAGAAGCGTTCTGGATGCCTTTTACGGCCAATCGTCAATTTAAGACCCAACCCCGCCTACTGGTTTCTGCTCAGGGGATGTATTACACCAGCCATGATCAGCGGCAAATTTTGGATGGAACGGCGGGCCTGTGGTGTGTGAATGCGGGCCATTGTCGGCCGGAGATTGTTTCAGCCATTACAGAACAGGCGGCAACTCTAGACTTTGGGCCAACCTTCCAAATGGGACATCCCGGGCCGTTTCATTTAGCCCATCGTTTGGCCCAACTCACCCCCCCAGGCCTGGATTATGTCTTTTTCACTAATTCTGGCTCTGAAGCAGTCGATACGGCCCTCAAAATGGCCTTGGCCTATCATCGGCAACGGGGTGAAGGCAGCAGGGTACGTTTAATTGGGCGCGAGCGGGGCTATCATGGCGTGGGCTTTGGGGGGATTTCGGTGGGTGGCATTGCCCCAAATCGTAAATTCTTTGGCAGCTTATTGACTGGTGTGGATCATCTTCCCCATACCCACAACCTGGAGCAAAATGCCTTTAGTCTAGGAATCCCGGCCTGGGGCGCGCATTTAGCCGATGAACTGGAAAAAATTGTTGCTCTCCATGATGCTTCAACCATTGCGGCGGTGATTGTGGAACCTGTTGCTGGCTCAACCGGAGTTTTAATTCCGCCCCAAGGCTATCTCCAACGCTTGCGGGATATTTGCGACCGCCACGGGATTTTATTGATTTTTGACGAGGTGATCACTGGCTTTGGGCGACTCGGGACAGCCTTTGCCGCGGACTACTTTGGGGTGGCTCCTGACTTGATGACGGTGGCGAAGGGGCTGACCAATGGGGCTATACCGATGGGGGCGGTGTTTGCACGGGATCGTATTTATCAAACCTTCATGGATAGTCCCACCGCCGGGATTGAATTTTTCCACGGTTATACCTATTCGGGACATCCCTTGGCCTGTGCGGCTGCCGAAGCGACCTTAAACCTTTATGAGCGGGATGGGATTTTCCACCAGGCCCAGGCCATGGCCCCATTTTGGCAAGAGGCGATTCATTCCCTCAAAGGTAGTCCCCATGTGGTTGATTTGCGAAATTTGGGTTTAGTGGCGGGGATTGAATTAGCATCTCGGCCGGGGCAACCGGGGCAACGTGGTTTTGACTGCTTCCAGGCCTGCTATGCCCAAGGACTCCTCATTCGGGTAACCGGGGATATTATTGCCCTTTCGCCGCCGTTAATTATTAACAAATCCCAAATTGAACAAATTGTCAGTACCATCAGTGATGTTTTGAAAACCTTAGATTAACCCTTTAAGCCTTGCTGTCTGCTACAACCGTTATTATGACTCATACTCCAGTCCTCTGAAATGCCCATGCCGTCTCGATTCTACTCTGCTGTATTGCTTGTGGGACGACAGGTTTTAGGCACGCTTGCCATGGTAGTCCTCATCGGGGCCTGGGTCTTGGACTGGGATAGTGTTGGGGTGATTGCCGCAAGCGTTTTGTTCCTGGTCAATGCGCCCACCCTTTGGCACTTTACCCAGCGGTGGATTCAGCAAGATTTAGCTCCTGCCCAACGACAGTTCATCCTGGCGATGTTTGGTATCGTCTTTTCCCTGATTGCCCTAGTCGGAATGACCGAGATTTGGCCGTGGATTCAGGGGCGGTTTGCGGGGACAAATTGGGACGCAGTGGGGGCATTAGCAGAAGGCTTTGGCGCGTTGGGGCAAATTTTGGTGGCCTTGCTGGCTGCCTATGTGGCCTGGCGACAGTATGTGATTTCCCGAGATTTAACCACCCAACAAAACCGCATTACCCAACAGCAAACCATTGATAGCTACTTCCAAGGGATTTCCGACTTGATTTTGGGGGAGGATGGCCTCCTCGAAGACTGGCCTCCAGAGCGAGCCATTGCTGAAGGACGCACCGCAGCTATTTTGGTTGGCTTAGATGCGGAGGGTAAGGCCAAAGTGATTCGGTTTCTCTCCAGTGCCAAGTTACTGGCTCCCCTCAAACGCGACCGACGACTGGGGCGGGCAATCTTTGATGGCCTGGGGGGTTATGAAGAAGACATTGAATTTGGGGTACGGATTATTAACTTAGGCAGTATGTTAGTCGGGGCAGATTTGAGTCATACAGATTTACGGTGGACAGAATTTAGTGAAGCAAATCTCACGGGTGCAAATTTCCAGGCCTGTAACTTAACTCGTGCCAATATGCCCGGAACAGTTCTCCAAGGAGCTAACTTCACAGCCGCAAACCTCAGCCGCACCCGCTTCTTTTATGGAGACATTACCACCGCCAGCCCCAGAGATCGGGTCACACCCCCTAACTTCAAAACTGGCAGTCAAACTGGAGCGATTATTGAAGATGCCGACTTTAGTGATGTCCAGGCCCTTTCTGATGATCAACGCTATTACTGCTGTGCCTGGGGTGGTGAAAAAACCAGAGCGACCATTCCCGGCGGCTGTGAGGGGATTCCGAATCTTTTAGGTCATTAGCCGTTACAATTCCTGAAACTCAGACAAGAACTATAACCTGATCTTGCACATTGAAGCTAAATGAAAAAAATGACAGTGAAAAGCAATACTGAATAAGGATTTCAGAAAAGTTGAAAAACACTGGATTAAAATATAGCCAGATTTTGATGCGTCAAATATGTTCACAAAACTCAACGAAAAGAAACTCCATGAGGGGCAGCGGACGCGGGAGCGAATCCTGAGCGCACTTGAAAGTCATGAGGTCTGTGATCGCAATACCCTTTGCAAAATGACAAACCTCTCCTATAGCCAGGTCAGGATCCAAACCGCTAACCTCGTCCAGTCTGGAGTCATTAAGTCATTCATCGTCAATAAGTCTCGCTTCTACAAAATCATCGGCATCATCGCCTTACTCGCAAGCACCATCGAAATCGGTATCCATATCTTTGAGGCTAACAAACGTGAGCAACACGCCCTGGCAGCAGATTACATTGGGTCAGGTGTAATATTGCTGGTTAAAGCATTCAATGCGACTCGGGCATCGACAACTTACAAAAAGCTATCTTTTCCGATATAAGAATTGAATACAGTTGTCGGAATCAGAGGGTCTTTCAGACTATAGCAAACAGTAATCATTCGTGAGATTAGTCCAAGATTATTTGTGTCTGATAAATTTTGAATTAACCCTAGGCTTATAGAAGGGCTACTCCTTACCAAGGGCAGTGATGATCAAACAGTTTCACAAATGAAAACGGATTGCCATACTCCCTTAAAGGGTTTACCGTTAGTCGCACGAAATTTAACATTTTGTTCCTAGTGATAGGTCATTCTAGTAAGGGACTATTGATTTCAAGCAGCGATAAAAATAGATACCTTATGTCTCAAATATTCTGGCAGGCCAAGATTTGGGGAATTCTCCATGATCCGGTCTTTAAAGCCCTTCATAATAATTCTTCAGGCCGGGGCGGCAATAGTTTTTGGCGAAGATTGGCTGTGATGCAGAGTTGGGTTTCAGAAAATTGGGATCCCGAGGAGACAAATCGTAATTTTCTGAAATGGATTTTACAGGCAGACTATTTGGCCTCCGCCAGTGATCGAGGAGCTATTGGTAGTTTGCAGATACCTGTTGATTACGATCAAGAAGGGCTAGAGATTACGCATTTACTCTCTGGAGATAAACTTCAATTAAGGCTCAAGACTGATGTTCATCAAAGAATATTGTCAAGCCGCAAAGAATCCCTACAATTTTTTGAAAATTCACTCCTAAATCCAGAAATTGCCACAGAACAGGATATTCAAAAAGTGTTTTGGTGGTTGTGGCGATGTTTACCCATCGAGGCCCAACGGGCATTTGGTGATGATGAGAAACTCTTGCTCATGCCTGCGGAAACACGCTTACCCGATAGCTCTATTTGGAGTCATGTCAGTACGACCTCGGCTTTAGCTGGGGCACTTGCTGGATATGATTTAGAAGCTGAAAATGTTCCTAAGTGGCAACAGAAAACAGCCTCTCGGCCCTATTTAGGGATTTTTAGTTTCAGTCCGATCCAGGAACTCATCAAAGCAAGCCGGAAGTTACGGGATTTTTGGGCGGGGTCTTGGATTTTGCATTATTTGTCGGCTCATGTGTGTTGGAAACTAGCCCGCAAGTATGGCCCCGATGCGTTGATTTATCCCAACCTATTTCAGCAACCCTTAATTGATCATTGGCTCCGGGAGCAATATCCAGAGTTTCATGATTGGATTCCCGAACCCACGGCACAACAGCTTCTCACGGCCGGATTTCCCAATGTGATTGTGATGATTCTGCCAGAAGCTAAGGTTAAATCGGCGATGGAATTAGCCAAACAGGCCTTGATGAATGAGTGGTTAAGAATTAGTCAATTAAGTTTAGAGGAACTACACGATCAACGACATTGGCAGCGGGATTTACGACCTGAGGATAGTTCTTGGCACGGCTGGCTAAAGTCTCAATGGCAAACCTATTGGACTGCATTACCGATTGGGGATAAAGCAATCCATCAAAATTCAGCGACTCCACTATCTTTCCGTTTTGATGATTCTACAGTTCCCAATGAAGATATCTGGAATCCTGAGTTTCAGAAGTGGTTAGATCAACAAAATATTACTTATGGTCTAGTTTCAACAACGGATCAATCTAAACAATCCCTATTTGCTAATACTGAGACTAAGAAGCACGGTAAACAGATATTATTCCAGAAAAAAGAGGCTCATTTTCTTTATTGTTCGCTTCAACAAAGTTGGTATCGATCTTTCAAAATTAATGTGGGTTCCTGGTGGCCCTATATTTTTGATCAGTTGCGGTTTAGCTTAAATGCCTGCAAAAATGCTCGGATTTGGCAAGTTCCAACTGCGTTTAGCCCACGCTCGACGATTTCTGGCCTAGGGCCTGTGGTGTACCCAACTCCTGAGGATGGCAAAGACTGGATTAGCGAGGGAGAAACGAAAGAACTGTGGAAACATCACGC
Source organism: Pseudocalidococcus azoricus BACA0444 (assembly GCF_031729055.1). Lineage (NCBI taxonomy): Bacteria > Bacillati > Cyanobacteriota > Cyanophyceae > Acaryochloridales > Thermosynechococcaceae > Pseudocalidococcus > Pseudocalidococcus azoricus. The sequence continues at coordinate 53,726 of NZ_JAVMIP010000015.1, forward strand.
TGGCCTGTTTGATGGAAATGAACAACTGAATGCAACTGAGGTCATTAAGCGCACATTGCCCAGGATTTTAGATACACTTCTGAATCGAGATGATTTAACCAATTCCGGTTATCCTGATTTGACGGCAGGAGTTGCAGGTTATTTCAAATCATTTAAGTCAGAAGATAGAGCCAAGGCATTAAATTATTTTCATGAGACCTGTTACAAAGTTGAAGATATTATCGAAGAGTTTTTAGGACGGAGCAAAGTTGCTAACCTTGATGATAACCAGGCCTGGGGTATTCCTTGGATTGATACTCATCGAACAGCATCATTTCGTGATTTCCATTCCCGTTATTTGAACCCAGGCTGGCTGCTAGAAACATCGAATGACACTAATGATGAAATTATCAAAGAAACTCAACGAAAGATTACCAATTGTTTAACGCAAAGGTATTCTGGCAATAATCCGGCAGATTGGTATGTGTTGGCGGCTGGTGATGGGGATGGGATGAGTAATTGGTTGAAAGGAACACCAATAAAAGAGTATGAGAAATATGTTGCAACTGAATTGAAAACCAAGATTAAAGATCGAGCAAAAAACTCTGATAACAATGACAGTCAGGAACTTTACCAGGCCTTTGCAGACTTTATTACGCTGAAAAAACGAATGGGGCCGGCAACACATGGAGCCTTAAGTCGAGCCTTATTAGATTTTTCCAATCAACTGGTTCCTTATTTAACTGAACAACGCTATGCCGGACGTTTAATTTATGGCGGGGGTGACGATGTTCTAGCCTATACAAATCTTTGGGAATGGGATCGCTGGTTGTGGGATATTCGTCAATGTTTTCGGGGTGATCAGGATCCCCAAAAAGAATTTGATGACACGGGCGATTATTGGCGTTGGAAAACGAGCGAAGTACCTGCAAATCTCTCAACCAGGCCCCTATTTACGATGGGAAAATTTGCCACGATTAGTTTTGGGATTGTGATTGCCCATCATTCGGTGCCATTGGCGATTGCTTTGGAAAATCTTTGGGAGGCTGAGAAGGAAGCTAAAGAGCATTATTGTGAAACAGTTCAGGAGAAAAAGCCGAAAAAGAAAGATGCTGTCCAAACTCGGGTGATGTATGGCAATGGCAATATTCTCAATGCTACGGCTAAGTTTGATACCTTTCATCAGTGGCAATCGCTGCTCACGGTCAATCAAACGTTAGAAACCGATTTAGAACCTGCCTTATTTGAACAGGCCGCAACCGTTTGGCAACAACATCCGGCTCCCTTTGAGGCAATTGAACCCTGGACAATCGCATTTTGTGAACGGCGGGAAAAACTCAATACTCCTGAACTCAAAACACTTAAAACTAAATTCCAGGATAATCTGGCTAATTTCCTCATTTCCCTGTGCCAAACCACGTCCGAGAAAGAGCGAGATAAAGAAATTCAAAGGTGGTTAAAGTTAGCGGCTTTTGTGTTACGGCATCGAGAAATTAAGTTGGGGAATGTTTAACCATGGTTTTAACAACAGATACCAAACTAACTCCAAAAAGCTCATCCACTCAAGAAATTTACTGGTACACACTTACACCCTTAGATGTCTTGATGTTTCGGGATGCTAAACCCTTTACGCCGGGAGAACGGGCCTGGGCCAGTGGGGATGTGTTTCCGCCGAATGGTCATACGATTGCGGGTGCGATTCGAGGCTTATTAAGTCAAAAACTTGAAATTAAATTAACAGGCCCGTTTTTATGTTATAAAAATGAACTTTATTTTCCCAAACCGTTATCTTGGGTGGGCGAGCAATTATTAACCCCCCAGGCCTGGCTACCACAGGATCATCCGGCGAAACAAATGGTTTGGGATACGGATCAACCCTCGCCATTAGTGTTACCCGAACGAAATCCTCACGATTCAGACTCTGATGCACCCCCAGGCCCCGAGATACGCCAGTTTTTACCCTATCGGTCTATTTTGAAATGGATTCAAGGTAATAGACTCAAGGCTGAAGACTTTTACTGTAATCAAGAAGCTAACGAAACATCTAAACCGTGGAAAATTGAAACTCGACCCCACAACACGCTCCAGGCCGGGACACGACAAGTTAAAGAAGCGGATGGATATTTTGTTGAAAAGGTGATTCGCTTAGCCACTGAGTGGAGTTTAGCCATTGGCCTGGATGAGAAAACCCATACTTTAATTCAACAACTTCAACAACTGGGACAGCCTTTATCATTACGGTTAGGCGGTGAAGGACATCGAGTGATTTTAGAACTAGCTAATGTATCTATTTCTGAGCAATGGCAACTATTAAAACTTCACTCAGAGCATAACTTCCAACAGCAATCCAAATCTTTAGCTTATTTGATTACCCCAGGAGTTTTTGAACGCATTACATTAGATTCCAAAAGTCAGCGGCGGAAAAGTATCTGCCAGGCCTGGCCGTGGGAATGGACACCAATGGGTCGGCACAATGCTAAAAATCCAGTTCTGGCCGGAGTTGCTACAGCCCAACCTGTTCCCATTAGTTGTCGGTTTCGAGATGATGCGGATCAGAGTAAGCCAGCCCCCCAAGTCTTTGCCGCTCCATCGGGAAGTGTTTATTTTTTGGAAAAACCAGATTCCCTCTATCAAGATCAAGAAATCAGTAAAAAAGTGAATCACTGGCGACAACTGGGCTATTCGGAACTACTTTGGATTCCTTATCAGGAGGTGAAATGATGACCGCAACTCTGACTCCAGCCCCAACGCAACAACTAACTCTCTATGACGTGAGTTGGGAAACCTATGAACAGCTCCTCTCTGCTTTTGGTGAGCGGCCGATAAAGCTTAACTATAGTCATGGGATTTTAGAGATTATGATTATGTCCTATCAGCATGAGCGATATAAAAGCTTAATTGCTCGACTGATTGAGACATTGACGGAAGAAATGAATATGCCAATTGCAAGTGCAGGCTCGACAACATTAAAGAAAAAGAAACTTGCACGAGGTTTAGAACCAGATGAGTGTTTTTATCTTCAAAATGAGACTGCTGTGCGAGGCAAGAAAGAGATCAATTTACAGTACGATCCGCCACCAGATTTAGCCATAGAAATTGATATTACCAGTTGCTCGGTTAGTCGGATGTCTATCTACCATGCATTTGGTGTATTGGAAGTCTGGCGGTTTGATGGGACAAGATTAGAGTTTTATCAATGGTCAGATTCCGGGTATGGCCTGGTGGAGTTTAGTCCTGCTTTTCCTCAACTGCAAGCATCTGACTTAATGCCTTTTATTGAGTTGACGGAAACTAGCGATAATACAACTGTATTTCGTCAATTCCGGGCCTGGGTCAAAAAGAATTTATCATCTGAGTAACTTAACCATTGTCGATACTATTGAAATTTAGGAATAGGTGATTTATGAGCCAATATACTATTGATGTTGAACAAATTTTAAATTTAATAAAGAAACTATCCAGTGAAGATAAAATTGTTGTATTAACTGCATTAACTCAGGAAGTACATTCCGTTGATCCTGAGATGAGTCCAGAAGTTGATGCTGAAAGTAAGCTCTGGCTTGATAGCAATTTGGCTGACCTTTCAAGTACAGATTGGGAAGAAAATAATTTTAGGCTTGAGCACCCTGTCGAATATATTCCAAATCAAGGTTTAGCCATTCGTGTGAATGAGTGAAATGATTAAATTTCTCAGTTATGGTGATATTGTGTTAGTTGCTTTGCCAAGTAATCAACCTCAAGGTCATGAACAGGAAGGAAAGAAACCTGCGATCATTGTTGGGATTCCAAAGGGCGTAACACGTTATCCTTTAATTCTATTAGCTCCCTTGACGAGTAAAATAGGTAAATGGGCATTGGAAAACCCTCTGATGTATCCAAAATTAAGTCCAAGAGTTGATGCACTGCCCCAAGAGTCTGTAGTTTTATTGGATCAAATTCGAGCAGTTGATGTTAAACGAGTCATTAGCTATTTAGGCTCTCTAACTTCCAACGAATATGAATTAATTCAAAATGGACTAAGCAAAATCTTTAACATTAATGGAGCTTGATTACAGCCATGACTCAACTTGTTTATCTTTATCTTCTCTCTCCTCTGCATACTGGAGGCACAACCCAAGAAGGTAATTTATTAGGAATTGCTCGAGAATCTCACACCAATTTACCCTATATTCCTTCCAGTACAATTCGCGGACGGCTGCGAGCTTCAACAGCAGATAATCAACGATCTGAACTTTGGGGCAATACGATTGATGATGTAACTAAAGAGGGTGATTCTAACCTCACTCAAGGTCAACTGTGGATTGGGGATGGTTCGCTACTTTGGGTTCCAGTTCCGTCTTTAAGCCATGGCGTGATTTGGGTTAGCTCGCGTTTATTGCTCAAACGGTGGCAGCGATTAAACTCAAAAAATCAGGCAAAAGTCCCGGATGAATATAGCAATAACTTCTCCAATAACAATCCGGTTTATCTCAAAGATGCAATTCTCCCAGGCCAAGATTTGAAAAAAGTTAACCTCCAGGCCTGGATTCCGCAATCAGAGGTAAGCTGTATCAATCACGCCTTAGTCTTACCAGATCAACACTGTGCCACGTTAATTCAAATGTGTCTTTGGCGACAGGTCAAAATTAAGCTCGATGAGCATAAAACGGTAGATGGTGGATTTCGTTATGAAGAAGCTATTCCGCCTGATACACTCATGTATTTTCCTTGGGGAATTACAACCCAGGCCAAGGCAAACACAACCGCTGCATCTGATAAATTTGAAGCCATACTCGCTGAGCATTCTGTCTTACAAATTGGGGGGCAGGAAAGCTTAGGCCGAGGATTTGTCAAAAACTGGAGTTCAGAAGATTAGAGTTGCAGGGATTTATGGAGAAAAGAGAAAATGTTATCAACACGCCTAAGCAAAGTAGTCTCAAAAGCCCAAGAGCTTCCAGAAGCAATTCAAGACGAGTTGGCAGAACAATTTATAGAAGATATCGAAAATGAACTCAAATGGCAGGAAACATTATCTAAACCCCAAGATAGTTTGATTCTCCAAGCCCTCGCCGAGAAAGCAATTGCAGACTCAGAAAACGGACAGACTCAGGAATTGGGATTTGATGAGCTATGAGGTCGGAGTTAAGTCCAGATTTCATCGAGCGATTCCAAGAGCTTCCAGAAAGGGTGAAAAGAACAGCCAGAAAAAACTATCAATTATGGAAGGATAACCCAAGTCATCCAAGTTTGGAGTTTAAGGAAGTCAATCAAGAAAGTCAAATTTGGTCAATCAGAGTCGGAATAGGTTGGAGGGCACTGGGCAGGCTTAAGAGCAAAGATGTCGTTATCTGGTTTTGGATTGGCTCTCATGCAGAGTATGACAAATTATTGAAGAAACTGTAAGTAATTGTTTATTAAAAATAAGTAGGAGCACCTTATGATTTTTGACCCCCGCACCATTGGTACACCTGTTTATGAAGCCCTTGCTGAGTTAAGAAATGAACAAGAGCAAAATCAACGAGATCCAGAAAAACGAAAGAAACAACTGAAGGAACAAAAGAATCAGGCTGTTGAACTCTACACTTATCTTTCAACGTGGGGGTTATTACGCCTTAAAGCTGAAGAGAAGGCAATTAGTGATGAGCAAAAAGGTAAGAAGCAAGTTGTTAAGGCTTTTTTCGAGTGTCTTGAGCAACTAGCAAAACGTAATGACCTGTCCCATGATAACGGACTGAACACATTAACTAAGCTAACTGTAGATGAATATTTAGGACTCACAGGCCTGGGGCTGGCTCTAGCTCAAGAGTTTAGTTTTTGGGCCACTGCGGTTTATCACGATGTTAAAGATGGGGACTCAGAATAATTATGTCGTCTGTTGCTATTCCGATTGACTCAATCACCTTGGGGCCTGGTAGCTCAATGACGGTTAATCAGATTGATTGGCCAAAGTTTCAGCAAATTCTAACTAGCCTGCCCGAACATCGTCAAACCCGCATTGCCTACTACCAAAACACCCTGGAACTCATGTCCCCCCTCTCCCGCCATGAACGTCCCCATCGGATTGCTGGTTATATTGTCACGGCTTTACTTGATGCTCAAGGGCAAGATTGGGAAGACTTTGGTTCAACGACCTTTCAATACCCAGGCCTGGCAGGGATAGAACCCGATACCTGTTTTTATATTGCCAATGCTCAAGCTGTTAGAGACTGCCAAGGCCGTATTGATGTGAGTCTTTATCCACCCCCAGACTTAGCCATTGAAGCTGATGTCACTTCTAAAACACTGCTGTCAGCCTATGAATCTATTCGCACCCCAGAACTATGGATTTATCAAGATCACTCTTTAGAAATCTTCTTTTTCATGGCAACAGCTACCAACCCTCCCCAAGCAGTCTTATTTTTCCTAACATTCCAATTCCAAACCTTATTCCCGATTTAATTAACCAGGCCCTGACCCTCGGCACTAGCACCATGCTTCGGCAACTTCGACAATCACTAACTCAAAAACCCAATATCTTCAATGTGGAGAATTAAGCCTCATGGTCAACCCGCTCGCCCGTCCGCCTAAAAATCCCCTCCCAAAGCCCAATCCACCTGCCACAGCCCGACCCAATTCAGCCGCCATGCAAAGCCCTGTTCGTCCAGGCCAAGGCAATAATCAGGGCGGTAATCGGGGTGGTGGTGATCATCGCGGCGGCGGTAACAATCAAGGCGGGAATCATCAAAACCCAGGCAACAACAACCAACCCTCTCCTTGGCTCGAACATCCCAGTGATCCGATCCCCCGTCCTGATAACTCTGCCAGTTTTGTTGAATATCTTCGATGGATGAGAGAAGTTTGCCGCAATCAAAACAGGGATGGTAAAGATCCAACCGATCCAGCAACTAAAGTCCAAATTCTGCAACTTGCTGAAGAGAAAGCAGACTATCAAGACCGTTTAGAAAAATTGAATGAGCGAACTCGCTTAATCGCTGGACAGAATCATTATTTTGAAGTCACCAGTTCATGGCGGATCCGGGTCGGTGGACATCGGGGGCCAGAAAGTATTTTATTACCCGCCTTTGATGCTTTAGGAATGCCCTATATTCCTTCTAGTACGTTGCGCGGTGTTGCTCGAACCCAGGCCATCCGTGAATTTATGGATCAAGACGGACTGACATGGAAAGAAGCAGAAAAATTAATTGCTCCTTACTTTGGCTCACTCGATGCCTCAAACAACGCTGATAAAGCCGGTAAAGTGATTTTTCTCGATGCCTACCCCATTCCTAATCATGGCAAATGTGGACTGGAAGTGGACATGGCAAACAATATCTGGAGCTGGAGTAATGGCAATAACCTCCCAGAATATTCTCCCAATCCAAACCCATTCTTCTCTCTCAAAAAATCTAAGTTTTTAATTGGTATTAAGCCCACCGGGGCCTGTGATACTCAAACTTTTAATCAAGTCAAGCAATGGTTAATTAACGGATTAACATCAGGCATTGGCTCCCAAGTCAACACAGGCTATGGCGTTCTGACAACTAATAACCAGGTTCCTCAAGGCTTTCTCCAAGTAGATTTCACTCTCGAAGGTCAACTGATTCACGGCTGCCAAAAATTTACCCAATTGACTTTCAAAAATGATAAATGGCAGACACGGGGTAATCCTGATCCAGAAGTGCGCTCTGTTGCCTTTAAGTCCATGTTGCGGTATTGGTTCCGAGCTTTTGCTCTGGGTGTTTTGCCTGTAGATATCGTCAAGAATTTAGAAGCCGAAATCTTTGGATCGATCAACCCGCAAAAAAGAGGTTATCTAGTTGTACGAATTGATAATGATAAATTAGTTAAAAAGGAAGCCAAACAAAAAAATGATGACCCTGGCGAGCAATCTGGAACGTTGATTCTAGATTATTCCACTGAAATCAATGACAATCAAAAGCAACCTCTAACAAATTTAGCTAAAAATCTCACCTGGCTCATGTTTCATCTTGGGGGTATTGGTCAAGGTGCAAGACGGCCCTGTTATTCTCGAAATAATCGTCAATATGCACCCTGGTGGCGTGGCTCAACCCTAATTCCTGAGAGTGAGCATGAATTTTGGGACTTACCCGAAACTCCCCAGGCCATGCAAACCTTATTTCGACAACGTTTACAACAGTTCTACCAGGCCTTGAACAACTTCACGACTCACCCCGTTAACTCTGGAAACTTGCGACAAAACGGCGTGGTCAGAAACAACCAATGGTCACAAGCAGTAGATACAAATTGTCAAATTTTCGTCTGTACTGGTAAAGCTGAGTTTGGTAAGCCTTGCGCTCTTGCTCAACTTCATCATGAAAATCTTAAAAAGACAATTACTAACAAGCAAAACAAGCAAGAGAAGATTTATGATCCTGACTTATGTGGAACAACATCTAGGAAAAATGTAAAGCCCTCTCCAATATGGATTTCTAATATTGAACTAGACTCCGGGAAAGATTATCAAATTGTGACTGTTTTTGGCGCAACCCAGGCCCCACGTAGTACCTATCTTGATAATCTTAAGAAAAATACCCAGGCCTGCCTGCAAATTTTCCCTTTTAACAAAAAAATTGCATTGAATCCCATGTCAAAAAAAATACATCACATCTTCATCTCTCTCGTTGGCAGTCACGATCCAATTCCTGACTCAAAACCAGACCAGACCAAAGAAACTCAAAATGATAAAGGTTCAATTATTAGCCTCATTGAACACCTGATCATTCTTAATAACAAACCAGAACAAGTTCATTTGTTACATACAACCGATGAAAAATTCACAAAAAATGCTAGAGATACAGCCTACTGGCTCATAGAAGAACTAAAGGAATATGAAGCATCACAAATTACTCTTCATCCCGTCAGCAAAGAATTTTCGGATGACCCGATCCGTCAAGCCCTAGCTATCCAAGAAGCTCGGACTCTGATTGATCAACTAGAGCTTAGTCCTAAGAATAACTATCAACTCGAATTTAATGCCTCCTCAGGAACACCAGCGATGAAAACCGTATGGGGCGTTCTGCAAGCCACTGGTTATTTAAAAACTTCCAGCCGCATCTGGCAAGTGAGAAATCCCAATGAAATGAAAACGGGGCAATCACACATCTTTGAAAATAATGTTAATCCGCTTAGAGCCGAAATAGAGTTGCAGCTTATAAAATCACAGCTTAAAACTTTTAATTATGCGGCTGCATTAGCAACTTATCTCCAATCAGGACTTGCGTATAATCCAATTATTGATGCTCTTCTGAAATATGGAAATGCTAGGTTATTTCTTGATTTTAAATCAGCGGATCGTATTCTTTATGAGAGTAAAGTTAAGTGTGAATATAGATGGAAGAAAGATATTAAAATATTACAAAAAAACATCACTAATCAATCTATAGAAGATAAAAAAATGCTGCTCAGGGAAGGATATTACAATGCTATTGTTAAACTAGAAAATAAGCATTATTCAGACTTTCTAGTAGCTCTTTTCCGCCTACAGGAGCATCTCTTAAATTTACTTATCTTCGACATGACCGGTCTAAAACTAACTGGAAAAACTAATAATACTCTCACTGAATGGTCCACTATCAAGATGATAGATAATGGTAAATTGCGTGAATTTCTAGATATTTATAAATTACCAAGTGGTGATTATTTGAACTGCAATGTTGGTATATCTCGCTATGTCAAGTTGGGAATTGTTGATTACTTGCTTGGTAAGTCGGCAGATATACCATCAAGCGTTATTAAATCTTTACGGCTTTTAGATGACTATTGCGAAAAACGAAACAGCTATGTTCATGAATTTTCTGGTATTTCCAAGATTGATGATGAGCAAAAGGTTCGAGAATGTCTAAAGATTGTAGTTGAATTCGCAGCCGGCTCGGTGCAAGATTTCCCCTTTCATCAACTGAATCGAGACATTGAAGAACAACTTCAGCGGCTTGTTTAATTACACTCAATATAGTGGTTAGTCGCACCAAAAATTAGCTTTAGCCTCCAGGCCTAGGTATTTTGGATATCATCTCCCCTCAATCCAAACTCCGCCCATGTATATTTCTCCTCGCGCCGCCCAGGCCCGTAACCTTTCTCTCGCCACAGTCAACGGCACTCTCACCCTCATCATTTTATTAATTGCCCCCTTAGGTCTTGCAGCCGTAATTATCAACACCGTCTTAGTCGCCCTAGCCACATACTGCACAGCCGTAATTAGTGACCGAGTCATTCGATATCTTCAAAAAGACTCTACAAGTGCAGAATTAATTGGTAACTCTCCTGAATCCAATATCGAACGTCGCTCTCAATCCAGTGATCTAAACCGCTAATCGTATAACTTGTATTGTCAGCTATGTCTATGAAATCTCTTTATGTATCTCAACAAGGCTGTTATCTTTCTCTGTCTCAAGAGCAAGTATTGATCAAGAAAGGTCAAACTACTTTGAATCAAGCCCAACTACCACTTATCGAACAAATCTTAATTTTTGGTAAATCTCAAGTTACAACCCAGTTGATTCATACTTGCCTTAAAAAAGAAATCCCAATTCTTTACCTTTCTCGCATGGGCTATTGCTATGGCAGAGTCTTACCCATTCAGCGAGGCTATCGGTATCTGAGTCGCTATCAGCAGGTACTGACACCACTAGATCGATTATTGGTAGCCCAGGCTATTGTGACCGCAAAGCTCAAAAATAGTCGAGTTTTTCTCATGCGGCATCATCGATCACATCCATCAACAAACCTAGAAATGGCAATTCAGCAACTTGATTATTTAATCACTAAAGTCTCTTGTACTGAATCCACTGAGCAATTATTAGGGACAGAAGGAGCAGGAGCAGCTATTTACTTCTCTGCATTTGGAGACTGCATCCAAAATCCAGATTTTATCTTTATTGCCCGGTCTCGTCGTCCTCCTGGAAATCCAATTAATGCCATGCTGAGTTTTGGTTATCAAGTCCTCTGGAATCATCTCTTAAGCCTCATTGAACTCAATGAACTTGATCCTTACCAGGCCTGCTTACACCAAGGTCATGAGCGACACGCTGCTCTCACTTCTGATTTACTGGAAGAGTTTAGGGCGGCAATCGTAGATTCGTTAGTTATTTATATGATTAATCGAAAGATGATTGATTCAGATCAAGACTTTGAATTTATTGAGGGTGGTTGCTATCTGAATGAAGTTGGACGTAGAAAATACTTACAAGCATTCTTAATTCGGATGGAAGAAATAATAGGGGTAGATAAACAACCCCGTTGGGACTCCTTAATGCGACAAGTTAAGAAATTTCGAGAATTTGTATATTCTCCAAGTCGTAAATATCAACCCTATCTGATTCGATAATTTATAACTTATCAAATGTTACTTTATATTATTACCTATGATATTCCATGCAATAAGAGACGAAAAAAAGTATCAGATTTACTTGAAGGTTATGGAACCAGAGTTCAATACAGCGTGTTTGAATGTATTTTAAATCATACGAAATACTGCGAACTCAAGAAGCGACTTCTTAAAAGAGTTAATATGAATGAAGACCATCTGCGATTTTATCCACTATCAAAACATACGCGTCAAACTATAGAAGTTTGGGGAGATGTACCAGTTACTAGCCAAACGCATTCAACTATAATTTAAGACCGTTTCCGAGGCTTACTGAAAATCTCCTCAAATACTCATCTCTTGTGATAAGCCTCGATACTTGATTCAGACTAGGTTTCCGCGCATGTCTCACATTAAGCTTATGCAAGTAAAATATTCTCTCCCATATCCCTCGTCAATTAACCCTCGACATCTCACTTCCTATGGGTTTAAATAGAGAGACCTCCCTACTCGCTAGGGAAAACAATTGAATGGAAACTTAGTACCCACTTTGGTATTTTGTCCACTAATTCTTCTCCCTACTCGCTAGGGAAAACAATTGAATGGAAACTTTTCCAGAACGGGACTCACCTAAAAGGTAAAGCACACTCCCTACTCGCTAGGGAAAACAATTGAATGGAAACTTGGAAAGACTCTTGTAAATCCTATTTAGGGTAGGAACCTCCCTACTCGCTAGGGAAAACAATTGAATGGAAACTGGAAAATGCCAAAAGAGTTCCCATGCTGGTCATTTCTCCCTACTCGCTAGGGAAAACAATTGAATGGAAACCTCTTTCCAATTTTCGACAACTTCGTTTATATCCGCTCTCCCTACTCGCTAGGGAAAACAATTGAATGGAAACAGAGTAGAGAAGGAAAACAGCTTAAGCCGTATAATTCTCCCTACTCGCTAGGGAAAACAATTGAATGGAAACGCTGCTCCCGCAGATTATTCACATACTGCTCATAAGTCCCTCCCTACTCGCTAGGGAAAACAATTGAATGGAAACGGTATCTACGGGGTCCTCAGGTAGCGGGCAGTTAAACCTCCCTACTCGCTAGGGAAAACAATTGAATGGAAACACCTTGGCCAGTTGCACGACTTGGGTTGGGTCATTACCTCCCTACTCGCTAGGGAAAACAATTGAATGGAAACTTGGTATCCTAATCATATTGATTTAATTATTTACAACGAAACTCCCTACTCGCTAGGGAAAACAATTGAATGGAAACATTACGAGCATGAGCTGCCCTTTTTGACAATTTGCCTCCCTACTCGCTAGGGAAAACAATTGAATCACTGTGGGTTAATTCCCTGCGCCTTGTTCGCATGAGGTACAGCAGTCTATAGCAGTCCGTCTTGATTTGTGAGAATGACTGATCATCAAAAGCTTTGGTAAAGAATTTCCCCTCATTGAGCCTAGGATGAAACCAAAACTTTGCAGGGATAGATAATTCTGGGCTATTCTCACAAATCATTACTGTTTACTATGGCGATCCGACTGCTACTGTCAAGGGCTGTTGCGGCATAGGATTTGCCAACGGCGACTAACCCGCTTTCCTTACCTCGATTTGCTCAGTCAGCCCATCCCAAAGGTCGGGGAGCGGTAAGTCTTAGTAAGCGGGTTCCGTGGCTGCTCTGCGGGCCGTGATGTGTATGAGTTTTCTTTATGATCATCACAACCGCCTATCAGTTTAATGCAGTTAATGCCCATTCCGTAACCGTTAACGGTAAGCAAAAAATTGTCGCTACCTGGATTGGTTACAAATCCGTTAATCGGTTCTTATACCTTTTGAACAAAGCAAACGTCGCCTATCGGGTAAAACGAATCGGCCGCATGACCACAATCCTCTTCTAAGCTCAATACCCGGCCGCAAGGCTGTTTTTTTTATTGCATAGGCCATACGAATGCCACCCTTGGGGGCCACACATCCCTTGCTGATCAACCACTTCTCTCGCCGCACCCACGACACCCCACGCTTGGTAGCGGAACAACCATCTCTCGCAAACCACCAGCATGTTAACCGCCGCCAAGCTCCCTAACTACGCCTCAACTCTCACTCGACCAATAACTATTGAGCCTTAGCGGCCATACCAATCCTGATACCATTGCTTCATTTGTTTAATTTCTGCACTTTGGGAACGAATAATATCGTCTGCCAGTTTCTCCATTTCTGGGCGATTGGTGTTGGTCTTCAGATTGCTAGCCATCATCACAGCCATTTGGTGGTGGGGAATCATCTGACGAATAAATTCCCGATCAAAGTTCTGTGCAGTTTCTAGAGCATCTAAATCCATAGCCATCATGCCGTGTCCTTGATGCATTCCCATCATGCCCTGAGTTGATAGGGGTGGGACGGTCTGTCCAAACCAACGCTGATACCAAGTCTTCATTTCGTTAATTTCCCGCTCTTGGTCTTGAATAATGCTCTGAGCTAGCTTTTTAAGTTCAGGATGTCGGGCTTTTTTCAATGCAAGCTCGGCCATGTCTATTGCATCTTGATGATGTGGAATCATCATTTCAATAAAGCCTTCGTCAGTCCAACCCATTTGCATCGGACGTTGGGCAACAACAGATGAGAATTGGCCCTGATACACTACTGTGACTGCAACCGCTGAACCTGTGAGGAGAAGCCCAGCCATTCCATAAAGCCAAAGTTGATGACGCATACGAATGTGCTCCTGCATTACAATTCTACTTCTAGTGTGACAAGACAAAATGAAATCAAGATGAAATTGGGACATTGGAGCAATAAGATATATAAAAATTAAAATTAGTCTATTGAATTAATATTCCAGAGCATGTTTTTAAATATTTTCAACCTTTAATGTGGTTGCCAGAGAGTTTCAGTTCACGGTTTTTTAAAGATTATTGAACATAAGTTGCATGGAAACGATACCCAAGTCCATATACCGTCTCAATTAGATTAGTCAGGCCATGGTCTGCCAATTTACGGCGCAGAATCCGAACTTGGGCAGCAACAACATTACTTGTGGACTCAGAGGCAATGGCCCACAGTTGATTTTTAATTTGTTCACTGCTGAGAATTTGCTGCGGATGTTTCATGAAATATTCCATCAGTTGAAATTCTTTCGCTGTCAACGCAATCGTAACCTTGAGAATTTCGGCATTGTTGATCATTAAATTTGCTGTGCCATAGTCTAAAGTTAATCCACCCACAGTTAGGGTATTAGCCTGCAACTGGGGAGAACGACGATGTAAGGCCCGCAAACGTGCTAAAAGTTCCTCCATGCCAAAGGGTTTAACTAAATAATCATCGGCTCCGGCATCCAGGCCAGCAACCCGGTCACCGATTTTATCTTTTGCCGTCAAAATCAAGATAGGAAGAGGATTTTGCTTGGCTCGAAGCCGTTGGCAGAGTTCAATTCCTGTGAGACCCGGTAATAACCAATCAAAGATTCCCAGGGTGTAATGAGTCCAATGATTTTCTAAGTAGTCCCAGGCCTGGTTGCCATCCTGAACCCAATCGACAATATAGTTTGCTTGCATCAAGGCCTTTTGGACGGCTGCACCTAAATCTGGCTCATCTTCTACTAGCAGTAATCGCATAATAATCTGCAACAATTAAGTTTAAAATACAATACAATCCAAATACTCAAAACTTGAAAGAAACTAAATTAATTGGCTTTAATCAGGATAGTCCCTATCGAAACTGGATTAGGAGTATTTTTAATGTTTGCAGACAAGTACAATAGTTTAATCGGGGAAAGGTGATTAGAATATTTAGTCCCCATCAATACGATTTTTAAGTCTTTCTGACTAATGGGTTGATTAAACCTAATCGTTATCCTGTCTGAATAAATGGTATAGCTAACATCATCTATTACTTGATCATTACTGATAACATCAATACCGCGTATCACTTGTAGTCCAAGTGGAAATTCAATCAGTAGTTCTGTGACCTCTTGCGTACCAATATTGACGAAAAGATAATAGTTAGGGAAAAGAGTAGCTTTTGATCTAGGACTAGCATATCCTCCTTGTGTCATGGGCAGGAAATCTTCTCTAGCATGGGCAAGATGAGCACCGGGAAGATACATGAGAGCAAGAATGGCAAGATAGATGAATAGTTTCATAAAAATAGAAATAACGCTGATCTCAATTTTGAGGAACAATCATGAAATCAAGATGAAATCAGGGTGTCGAAGGCTAAGGAAAATACTGTTCAACTAGGGATGTTTCTGCCCCAAGACGTTGGCTTTGACTGGGGATGTTAACCGACTCGGGCTGGCCTGGGGAAACTAGCAACATTACTCCCATGAGAACCATCATTGCATTTTCGGCAAAGCTGACAATACCGAGGGGAGCTTTAGAATTTCCACCTACACAAGCACAATTCAACGCAAGCTTGTCAATGTAAACCGCCTTAAACACCGAGGTTGCGCCACTGACTCCTACGACCAACGAGCCAATCCCTGTCATCATTGGAGCCAGGCCCGATAGAATGCCCAGGCCAATCAACAACTCCAAAAATGGGTAGATTTTGCCATAGTTTTTATAGCGTTTCGTAATCAGGTCATACTTGGCAAAACTCTCAGCAAAAGCATCCACATCCATCAATTTCAAGGAAGCCAACATGGACAGGGTAATCCCCATAAACCCGGTAAAGCCTAAAGACGTAGCCAAGGTCATCAAACCCGCCGTTGAAAATAAAGCAATCACAGGGGTGTAAGAATACTCCGGGGCCTGGGCTTGTACCTCCAAATAGGCTGCTAAATCGGTATAGCCCCCAATCCGGGTTCCTTCCCAGAAAATTTGCGGCGTTGTTTTCACCTCATATAAGGCCTTGAACTCCTCTACCTCAGCTTTGGTGGTTAAGCGAATATCTTCAAAGGGAATGTTTTTTTCGTTCAGTAAGGCTACGGCTTTTACTCCCCACGGACACTCATGGCCTGGCATGGACATCCGATAGACTTTCACCGGGGCGGCTGTCAGACTTATTTTCATCGCCATAACTCCTAATTCAACTCAACATAGTCTGATGCTAAAGTCTAAAGTAGGCTTGAGAGTCAAGTGTTTTTTGGGATTCTTTATGGCAACTCGTTCAGCTCTCAAAATTGGCGATGTGGCCAAACAATCAGGTGTATCTGTGCCGACCTTGCGCTACTACGAAACCCTGGGCTTAATTACTCCGGCCGAGCGGGGTGACAATGGTTATCGGTACTACGCGCTAACGGTGATTTCCCAAGTTCTTTTTATAAAAAAAGCCCAGGCCCTAGGTTTAGCCTTGGATGAGATTCGCCAAATTTTGGATGTTCGAGATCGGGGGGAATTACCCTGTGAGATGGTACAGAGTTTACTAGCCCAAAAAATCCAACAACTGAACACCCAAATATCCCAAATGCAAACCTTCAAGCAAGAACTAGAGGCGTATCAAACCCAGTGGCAAGGCATTACGCCCCAACTCTCTGAAACAGAAATTTGTCCGTTAATTGAAACCGTGACTCCCTAATCGGGATCAAGGATTTAAGGTGGTTTACTCTACTTCAAAACTTGCAAGGCATTGAAAATAGCGAACAGTGCCACGCCAACATCTGCAAACACAGCTTCCCAAAGGGTTGCCAATCCAATACTGCCTAATCCAATAAAGATTGCTTTAACCATCAGTGCTACTACAATATTTTGGACAACAATGTGGCGGGTCTTTTGGGCAATTTGGATGGCTTCGGTAACCTTTGAAGGTGCATCTGTCATTAACACCACATCTGCTGTTTCAATCGCGGCATCCGCTCCTAACCCTCCCATTGCTATACCGATGTCAGCCCTGGCAATTACAGGTGCGTCATTGATACCATCACCCACAAATGCCAGTTTCTTTTTCCCATCTGGATCAAGTAATTTCTCAATTTCATGAACCTTTCCTTCCGGTAGTAATTCAGCAACAAACGCATCTAAACCAATGTGATGGGCGACAGATTGGGCAACCACCTTGTTATCTCCCGTCAGCATAACGGTCTTCTCTACTCCCATACGCTTTAAGTCTCGAACAGCTTGAGCCGCATCTGCTTTGATCTCATCAGCAATCAGGATATATCCGGCGTAGCGTCCATCCACGGCTAAATGAACCACCGTACCCGCCACGCCACAGGTATCATGGTCAATCCTTTCTCGATGCAAGAGGCGATCATTACCAGCAATTACCACATGACCTTGCACAATAGAGCGAATGCCGTGTCCCGCAATCTCTTCGTAATCCGTCACTTCAGAGTCTGAGATCGGTTGGGTGTATGTTTCCCGGATCGATAGAGCAACAGGATGGTTGGAATGAGACTCTGCATTTGCGGCTAGTCTCAGCAATTCAGCTTCAGAAAACCCATTCTTAGTAACGACCTGAGTAACCTTGAACGTACCCTTCGTTAAGGTTCCAGTTTTATCAAACACAACGGTTTTAATTGCTGTCAGGGAATCCAGAAACATAGAACCCTTGACTAAAATTCCTCGCTTAGCTGCTCCGCCAATCCCACCAAAATAGCCTAGTGGAATGCTAATAACCAATCCACAGGGGCAGGAGATAACCAATAGTACTAGGGCACGATAAACCCAATCGGAACGATCTGCACCAGGAATAAATAATGGGGGCAACAGGGCAATGGCTAATGAGAGAAAGACAACAACTGGTGTGTAATAGCGGGCAAATTTAGTAATAAATTTCTCAGTAGGTGCCTTTTTACTAGACGCATTTTCAACTAAATCAAGGATTTTGGCGATTGAGGATTCACCAAACGGCTTAGTAACTCGAATCGTCAGTATACCGGATTGATTAATCATACCTGCAAGGATAGAATCTCCTAATTTGACCGTGCGCGGAATAGATTCCCCAGTCAAGGCTGAAGTGTCTACCTGCGATTTTCCTTCTAAAATCTCCCCATCCAGCGGGACTTTCTCACCGGGCTTCACTAAGATTAGGTCTCCAACCTTCACCGTTCCTGGCGAAACCTGTTGAACTGTGCCATTCACTTTCAAATTTGCAGTATCAGGACGTACTTCTAGTAAGGCGATGATGGATCGGCGTGATCGTCCGACCGAGTATTCCTGGAATAACTCCCCTACCCGAAAAAATAACATTACGGCAACTGCTTCGGGTAGCTGATGAATCGCTAGTGCGCCCAATGTGGCAATCGTCATCAAAAAGTTTTCGTCAAAAACCTGTCCCCGTAGAATGTTACGCCCTGCCGTTTTCAGCACGCTCCAACCACTCAAGAGATAAGCAGGAATAATCACCGCAAATTCAGCAATGTGACCAGGTGTATTGTGCAATGGTTGCTCAAACAGAATGGCGATGGCAAAGAGGGCAACCGCAATCAGGACAGGCGGCGCCTCTTGCTTGAGATTAAATTCACCAGCACCATACTTGTCCCCATGTCCTTGTTCCTTTACTTCGTCATGTTCATCATGGGAATGATCATCTACATGGCTGTGGTTTCCTGCATGGGGCTCATGGTGATCCTGTCCATTAAGCGCGACAGATGACTTTGAAGTTGCAAGGGTGTAGCCCAACGCTTTTATCTGGTCTTGAATCGTTGTTTCGTTGACCTGCTCTGGGTTATAGGTGATGGTCAACCGTCCGGTTTGCACTGTTACAGATGCCTCTGTTACCCCTCTCAAGCGTTCCAGGCTACCCTCAATCTTCAGTTTGCAACTGGTACAGTCCATGCCGCCGATTTGCATTTGCTGAGTCTTGAGCAATGACGATTCAGTCATACTGGTTCAAACACAACTTGAAATAGAACTTTTCTGAACTGTAGCATTAATCTTAAAATATCTGAAGATATGCTCATATATTAGAGATGTTAAAATGAATATTACTTCCTCGGATCAACCTCGACTCTTTCTCTGGTAGCTAATTCTAATTTCTATGAGCAAATCATCATTGCCAAAGTCACAACCCTTCCCAAGCGAAGATGTACCTAGTTGTGATGTGCCCCTCGTTCATCTGGAGCAGGTTCGGCAGGTTCAACCAGATGTGATGTCATTAAATCAGGCGCAACAGATGGCAGAATTTTTCAGTGCGCTGGCGGATCCGAGCAGGTTACGGTTGATGTCAGCCTTAGCCCGTCAAGAACTCTGTGTCTGTGATTTAGCGGCGGCGGTGAAAGTGAGTGAATCGGCGGTTTCTCATCAATTACGAATTTTGCGATCGCAGCGCCTAGTCAAGTATCAACGGGTCGGACGGAATGTTTACTATAGCCTTGCAGATCATCATGTGATGAATCTGTACCGAGAAGTTGCAGCGCATTTGAATGAACCAGATTAAAGAGATATCAGAGATGATTCTGAGATCGCTGCTTTATTTCATCATGGCGGGCTTATGCGAGATTGGCGGCCGATACCTAGTTTGGTTATGGGTACGGGAAGGCAAAAGTGGATGGTTGGCATTAGCCGGAGCACTTTTACTCACCGTTTATGGATTTGTAGCAACGCCTCAACCTGCCAACTTTGGACGAGCCTATGCCGCTTATGGCGGAATTTTTATAATCCTATCTATCACCTGGGGCTGGATGGAAAGTAGATCAGATTATGCCTGACCGCATGGATTGGTTTGGAGCCGCAATCACCTTGGTTGGTGTATTGGTGATGATGTATGCGCCTAGAATTTAATTCTATCGTTAGAAGATACATCTTCCTGGGAAGCACAAGAACTTGTTCGCTGAAATAGACGTTGATCCTCTTGCATTATTCAGCCTGATTGGATCGCCTTTGTTGAAGCTGCAACCCTAACAACAAACCGATCGCGACAATCCCAGTCATGTAACATAAGCTGATTAGCCGGACGTGCAGTGGTGGAGCTATACCTTCAACCTCTAGAGTTTGAGCTATCTGTAGGGGGCGAAACTGTCGATTTGAAATAGGTCGAGGTGTTACTTCCACGTCTATCTGATGCGATGCTCCATCAAAAAACTGCTCCTGCCATCGTAATTGTCCTGTCGAGTCAGTTGTCCCATTGTAGGCAAATGAAATCCAGCCATTTTCCATCTGAGTCGCTCTGACTTTGACCATCACATCCGTAACAGGTTGCTGAGTTCTCGCATCAGTGATGCTCACTTGAAAATTTGCCAGCCTTCCAACTACAGCCCTCTGATCGCCCGATAGCTGAGCTTTTAATCCATCCTCTTGTCGTTGGCTGGGGTAAGGGGCAGGGGGGGGCACTTCTGTAAGGTGGGACATTGCCATTGAGTGGTGCGATTGTGCCACTTCAGCACTCACATTGACATAGAGCAGTGCTGCGATCGCCACGACAACGGCTGCACTCAGTAACAGCCGCACGGGTTTTGGGGCAATCTCTCCAGGTTGAATGCCCCGTCTTTGACCAATGACCCATCCCCCTACCAATCCTGCTAAAAGCAGAACAGCAGCCAGAATCGCAAAATTCTGATATTTCACGCCGTTTTCACTCACAGAGATTGGCAGCGTTTGCTCAAATGGTGCAAACGCATTTGCAACTTGTGGAGTGACCCTTGCTTTTAGTTGATAAACTCCCCGTGTTGGCATCATCTGTTGAAATTGCACTTCTCCAGCAGGAGCAAGCGTTTTGAGGTCTAGTAGGGTTGTGCCTTCGACGATCGGAAAGTCGGTCGTAAACCAAGGTGTTGTCAGAGGCGTTAGCAACTGCAAGTGGACAGTAGCGTTTTTAAGTGGTTGTCCAGATGCATCGATCGCCTGCACAGTGAATCGAGTTGGAAGCTGGTTCGTGCTGGCTTCTGCTTCAAAAGGACGAATATCCTCCAGCGACGGCTCAGTTGATAATCGAACCGTTGGTTGAGGCGCTTGTGTAAATCCGATGGCTTCATAAACAAGCAGGCTCATGAGGCATATTGCCCCAATGAGCATAGAACACTTCATTGCTCTCATTTTGGTTCAGAGTTAATTGCTGTAGGAACGACGCCATTTAGTGACAAGCCACGGTTGCAGTGTGGTGACGCAGCGAGTGAACTCGATCGTGTACAGCCGGGTAAGTCGTGAAATAGATCGTCCAGAGAACCAATGAGCACAGCGAAATGTAGAGTGTTGCTTGCACAGGCATGGAAAGAGTAAACCGAATTGCCTGTTGCCGAACTAAATTGAACGTTTGAGCCGTCATCTTATACCTCGAAGATGCGAGAAGGATTTAGCTATTGGCGGGCATCCTGGCTTAGAGAATCACTTTTCTCTTTACAGTTGCGAGACAGCGGTAGATTTTCACTACACTTTCCCCCTCACGCTTAACGGCTGCTCCCCGTTAAAACCGATAGCCTCAGAACTATACCACAGTCTGTAGAAGCACATAGGTCTTCAAAGAAAAGCTTTACACTCTTGAATGGTGCGTGACGGCGTAAAGTACACTCCGTTACTTAAATTGAGTTGCTCTGCTCAGAGGTTGACTGAGGAGGAAGAGGTTGATGCAAAGTGAGGAAATAGCCCCTTGGAAGCATGAACTTTCTTAAAAGCTTTCCTAGCCTAATCGTATGGTGATACGGTTAATTATGAAAGAATTATGAAAAACTTTTAGAAATGGCGCTCCCAAATCACCCTCCTAGCTTGCCAGAGGTTTACCGCAGCATTGCGATTCCTAATGCCAAAGGCTTTTGGCGCAAGATGCTAGCGTTCGCAGGACCTGGTTATCTTATTTCAGTAGGCTACATGGACCCTGGCAACTGGGCAACGGACATTGCTGGAGGCTCCCGGTTTGGATACACACTGTTGAGCGTGATTTTGCTCTCAAACGTGATGGCGATCCTGCTGCAATCGCTGTGTGTGCGATTAGGGGTAGCCACTGGAAAAGATTTAGCGCAGGCTTGCCGGGACTATTTCAGCCCCCGTGTCAGTTTCATACTTTGGGTGCTGTGTGAAATTGCGATCGCCGCCTGTGATTTGGCAGAGCTACTGGGAAGCGCGATCGCCTTACAACTGCTGTTTGGCATTCCCATACTATGGGGCGTATGTATCACGGCACTGGATGTCCTGGTGTTGCTATTCCTGCAAGGCAAAGGATTTCGCTATGTGGAAGTGCTCGTCATCATGCTGGTGGCAACTGTTGGGCTGTGCTTTGGAGCAGAAATTCTGTTTTCTCAACCTGATGTTGGCGGAATTTTACAGGGCTATTTGCCCAATCGGGAGATTTTGCGAAACCCAGAGATGCTTTATATTGCGGTCGGAATTTTGGGCGCAACGGTGATGCCGCACAACCTTTATCTGCATTCGTCGATCGTTCAGACTCGCGCTTGGCAACCAACACCCGAAAAGAAATGGGAAGCGATCAAGTTTGGCACGATTGATTCGACAGTTGCCCTCTCGTTTGCCCTATTCATCAACTCTGCCATTTTGATCGTTGCCGCAGCAACCTTTCATTTCTCTGGTTATCACGAAGTCGCTGAGATTCAGGATGCTTACAAATTACTGTCTCCTTTGCTAGGCGTGAGTGCTGCCAGTACCATTTTTGGATTAGCTTTGCTAGCTTCAGGCCAGAGTTCAACCCTAACAGCGACGTTGGCAGGACAGATTGTAATGGAAGGGTTTCTGGGATTCCGGCTACCATCCTGGTTGCGCCGATTAGCTACTCGCTTGCTAGCTATCATTCCCGCTTTGATTGCAATCGTGTTTTTTGGTGAACAAAGTACAGGAAAGCTACTTATTTTCAGTCAAGTAGTACTAAGTCTGCAACTTTCCTTTGCTGTGATTCCATTGGTAATGTTTACGAGTGATCGCCGCCTGATGGGCGAGTTTGTCAATCCCAAGTGGTTGAAAGTGTTGGCTTGGGCAGTTACGACCATTATTGTTTCTCTGAATGTTTGGCTACTTTTACAAACAGCAATGGGATTAATTAATTAGCCTCTCAATAATCGCAATTTACTCAATCCTTTATGCCCCAAAACCCCAAAGGGTAGGGTGATATTATCTGCAAAGTTTACAATCAACAGAATCACGACAAAACCGAGGGCAAAAATAATGTTTTGTTTGGCGACTCCTTGAGAGCGATGACCCAAACGAATTGCGTGTTCTAGCTGCTCCAAACGATCCGCCATTAAGGCAATACCTGCTGCTTCTAACGCCACATCACTACCAGCGCTACCCATCGCACATCGCAATACCAACGAATGCCTGACCTAAAGCGGTTGCATCATTAATGCCCATTCCAAGCTTTAAGGCGTAAAGGTAAACCGGCCATTGACTTTTTCACCCCGAATATCAGATAGCACAACCAAACGGTATTCACCCGCCGGGGCATTAGTTAAATAAGCGGTGTAGTGTTTATCCGCATCACTGTATTGGAAGTCTAGGGTTTTCTGGCTGCCATCAGGAAGTTGTAATTGTCCGGCTACTTGGGCATCGGGAACGGGGGTGTGGTCAACGCCTTCTTGGATGAAAAAGTCAATGTGGAGGCCAGCAGGTTCTTCCGCGACGAGCAATTCTAGGTGATATTTTCCTGTTTCAACTACTTGGCCGCCTTGAGCATGACCATCAGAGGGTTCAGCATTGGCGACGGAATCGGCCGCTTCCATTGTCGGTGTGGGACTAGGGCTAGATATTTCTGGAGAGGGTGATGAACGGGTTGTCTCCGAATCACCGCCACAGGCCCCGAGACTCAAACCCAGGCCAAGGACAGTGATCAACGATAGAAATTTGATTTTCATGATGGTTTTCCTCACAAACGTAACGTTAACAGTTAGGAAATGGGGCCGACTTTGACGGGCTGGCCGGGTGGATTAACCGCCTCGATCTCAGGCTCCAAAGCAGTTTTGGGTAGAAAATACCGACCAAACTGGGCATAGAGGGCCGGTAAAACCAGCAGTGTCAGAGCCGTTGAGGTAAATAATCCACCAAAGACGACAATCGCTAAGGGTTGCAGCACTTCTTTCCCCGCTCCCGTCCCCCAGGCCAAGGGCAACATCCCCAAAGCTGAGGTCAGGGCCGTCATCAAAATCGCCACCAACCGTTCCATCGAACCCGTCGTAATCACCTGTTTTAGGGGTAAGCCCAGGGCAAACTTTTGATTGTAGTTATCCACCAAGAGCAAGCCATTCCGGACTGCCACCCCAAACAACGTGACAAACCCGACCAGAGAGGGAACGGAAATCACAGCTCCTGTCACGGCAATGGCAAAGACCCCACCGACTAAAGCCAAGGGCAAGTTAATCATAATCATCACCATGGCCGGGATTGACTTGACGGCAAAGTACATCAAAATTGCAATAACAAGAAACGCCAGACTGCCAAAGACAATCAGGTTTTGGGTGGCCCGTTCTTCTGATTCAAATTGCCCGCCGTATTGGATGACATAGCCACTGGGAACGGTGACGGTTTCGGCAATCTTGGCCTGGATGTCATTGACGACTGAGCGTAAATCCCGCCCGGAAACATTGGCTGAGACGACCAATAACCGTGAGACATTTTCCCGATTGATCGTGTTCGGGCCGGTGTCATAGTTCACTTGGGCGACTTGGGCGAGGGGGATTTTGCTGCCCGTGGGGGTATCAATCAGTAGGTTGCTGATGGTGTCGAGATTATTGCGGGCTTCCGGTTGCAGCCAGACGACTAAATCAAATAACTGCTGTTCCTGCAACACCTGGGAGACCACCCGTCCGTTAAAGGCTGTTTCAATGGTTTCGGCTAATTGCCCCACGGTCAAGCCATAGCGACTGGCCTGGGCCCGGTCAAACTGGATTTGGACTTGCCGGATCGGGACTTGGGGTTCCAGTTGTAAATCCACCAGGCCAGGAACATCTTGCATGGCCGCTTCCACCTCTTGTCCAATTTGCCGCAGTTGATTCAGATCGGGGCCAAAGATTTTAATCGCAATCGCACTACGCACCCCGGAAAGCACTTCATCCATCCGATGGGAAATAAAGCCACCGACATTGGGGGCAACACCGGGTAACTTATTAAATTCCTCGCGAATTGTCTCAATACTGCCCTCGCGGTCTTGAATCCCGACATCACTCAGTTCCACATCTAAATGGCCGATGTTCACCCCCGCCGCATCACTATCCCCAGGCGCACGTCCGGCCCGTAATTGAATTGAGCGAAACCTGGGATCATCCTTAAGCGCATCCTGCATGGCCAGGCCAACCCGATTCGTAGCTTCTAGGGAACTACCGGGATACAAAAGCATGGCATTCACTAGGGAACGTTCTTGAAACTCCGGCAAAAACACCCGCCCCAACATTGGCAGAATCAGCATTGCTGCTATAAATAACCCCAGGGCAATATAGAGGATTCGTTTGGGTTTATGAATGGCAAAATCCAACAGTGGCCGATACACCCGTTGCGAATAGGCACTCACCCAGGTTTCATCGCTTGGTAATTGACGGGGGGCTAGCAAAAATGCACACAGAGCCGGGGAGAGGGTCATGGCCACAAACGTAGAAGCCAGAATTGAAATTAAATAAGCGACTCCCATCGGAGCAAAAATCCGCCCTTCCACACCCGTTAGCGTAAAAATTGGGGCAAAGACGACCACGATAATCACAGTGGAAAAAATCACGCTGGTGCGGACTTGAACCGAGGTATCATAAACCACTTGTAGCGGCTGTTTAGGATTGCCCAGGGCCTGGTTCTGCCGCAGTCCCCGATAGCAGTTTTCCATATCCACAATCGAGTCATCCACCACGGAACCAATGGCCACCGCTAGCCCCCCCAATGTCATGGTGTTAATCCCTTGCCCAAAGGCGTGCAAAATCAACAAACCAATTAAAACCGAGAGGGGAATCGCACTTAGGGTAATAACAGCGGTGCGCCAATTCATCAGAAACAGGAGCATTACAATCGAAACGATGATAATTCCATCCCGGAGAGAATCTCGGACATTATCAACCGCTGAAGAAATGAAATCCTCTTGACGAAAAGTTTCAATCACGTCCACATCTGGCGGTAATCCGGACTTAATTGAGGTCATCACCCGCTCAACATCCCGTGTCACGGTTGGCGTATCGGCCTGGGGTTGTTTATCAATCACCAAAATCACAGCCCGTTGACCATTGACACTGCCATCCCCCCGCGCCAAGGCTGCTCCAATCTGCACCTGGGCCACATCCCCTAAGCGAATCGGGACACCATTGCGAGAGGTAATCACCGAATTGGCTAAATCTTCTAAACCTTCAATCCGCCCGATACCCCGAATAATTTCTTCTTGGTCTGGGCCAATCAGGAAGCCCCCAGCACCGTTGAGATTGGCTTGCTCGGCCGCATGGGTAACATCCGCTAACGAGACATCAAAAGCCTGGAGTTTGGCCGGATCCACCAAAACTTGATACTGACGAATATCTCCGCCATAGGTGACGACATTGGAGACCCCCGAAACTGCTAAGAGTTGATTGGTAATGGTTCGATCCACCAGGCGGCGGACTTCCATTAAATCCGTGGTTGGTGTCGCTCCATTCTCAGTTTTCAGGGTGAGGGCATACATCAAAATTGTGCCGATGGGCGAGGCAATGGGCGAGATGACTGGGGTTTCAACACCTGCGGGTAATTTGGATCGGGCTTGTTGGAGGCGTTCTGTGACGAGTTGCCGGGCCTGGTAAACGTCGGTATCCCAACTAAAAATAGCCCGGACGACTGAAATCCCCACGGCTGAGGAGGAGCGCACGGTTTCAATTCCGGGAGTACCGTTAATTGCACTTTCTAGCGGTAAGGTAACGAGGGTTTCTACTTCTTCCGGGGCCAGGCCTGGGGCTTCGGTTTGAATTTCCACTTGCGGCGGGGCAAATTCGGGAAAGACATCCAAGGGCATCCGGGTCAGGTTATAGCTCCCCAGAATTGTGATGATGATGGCACCAATGACCACCAGCCAGCGTTGGGCGATTGACCACTTAAGAATTCCATTGAGCATAGTCCGCGCTCACTTACCTAGAAACTACATGGGTTCAAAAATTGGGTAACTCTCTGACCCTTATTCCCGGTGCGAGCCTTCCAAGATGCGAGGTTCTTTCGGTAAATACTCCGGTACCAGGCCAGGGGGGGTAAGAGCTTGCCTTTTCCGTTCTTGACGAGTGGCCCAGGCCAGGCCGGCCCAAAACATTCCCCCCGCAACCCCAATCACCCCTAACCCAGCTAAGACAAAAATCCACCAAGGCAAAGCCGCATCGTCATGAGTCTCAGCCGCAGCTTCTGGTTCTTTGTTACCCCGTAATGATTGGGTGTAAAGCTGATTCGCCCGCTCTGTGACAACCAAATCCCCCGCAAACAACCCAGAGGTAATTTCCACCCAGTTGCCCGCCCGCCGCCCGGTTTCCACTTCCACGGGTTCATAGACCGCGCCATTTTCGACAAAGACAATTTGGCGTTTATCGTTGGTTTCGACTACGGCTGACGTTGGTACCACCAGCACAGGTTTAGGGGTCGTTCCCGTCAGAATTTCTAAATTGACAAACATGCCCGGCCGGAGTTGACCCGAGGTGTTATTCAGTTCGATCACCACAGGCACAGCCCGGCTCTCCCCCGCCACAACCGGATCAATCACCGTGACGCGCCCTTGGAATTGCTGATTCGGCAAACTGCTGGCCTGGCCCTCAACTTGTTGTCCAATCTCAACTTGGCCTAAGTCTTTTTCGTAAAGATTCCCTCGGACTTGAACCCGTGAAGTATTAACGACCTGCAAAATTGGTTCCCCGGCATCTTGCCGCGATTCCCCCAGACGAACCACACGCCGATCCGCAGCATCCGGTAATGTCACTACACCTACAATCGGGGCCGTAATCCTAATCGTGCCATCAGCATTGGCCTGGGTTCCCAACTGGCGGAGGCGGGTTTGATAGGTGCGCTCACTCAGGACTATTTGTTGTTGGGCTTGTTTCACCTGGGCCTGGGCTTGTTTGAGTTGGGTGGCCGCAGATCGGACATTTAAGCGACTTTCGGCCCGACTGAGTGCGGCCTGGGCTTTGGCGAGTTCACTGGCTGAGGCGAGGGATTGGCGGCGGGGTAAGGCTCCAGCAACGACTAATTCTTGATCGCGGGTGTTACTTTCTTGGGCAAGTTCATAGACACTGCGGGCTTCGGCGATTTCCTGTTGGGCAATGATCTGCTGCTGACGATAGTTTTCCTGGGCAAGTGCAAGTTCGGCCTGGGCCTGGTTGAGGGCAGCAATGGCATCATTTTTTCGATCCAGGGCCTGGGTGCTAGTTTCTGCGAGTTCCGGGCTGCTCATGATGGCGAGGGGTTGTCCGGCGTTCACGGCCTGGCCTGGGTTTACGAGCAGCTTAACCAGAGTTCCCCCGACAGGCATTGTCACTGTCACACTCTGATTGGGAAGCGTTTCAACTGTACCTGTGGTCTTAATTCCCAGGGGTAAGGGGCGTTGTTGCACTGGTTGGACGGCAATTCCCAGGCGACGCTTGATGTCTGGCTCTAGTTTCACCGAGTTAGCAGATTGGGCTGATTCGGTTTGGGAAAACTCATCTCCATGGCCGGCATGGCCCAGAGCATGGCTGGGATAAAGGAGAAGCAGGGTCATCAGAGCAAGACTTAAAGGCTGATGGGGTAATCGGGCTTTGACCCAATGAGGCATTGATGTTCTCCCGTGAATGCACAGCGGACAAGCAATACCAGAATTTTGATGGATGATTATGAAATTGAGATGAAATCAACAACTCTGATCACGACTACTTCCAGGCCAGATGGGGTGAGCGCGAGCTAAGGGCAACTCCAAAATAAACGTACTCCCCAGGCCTATCTGGCTGACTACGGTTAAATGTCCGTGATGGTATTGAGCAATGGATTGAGCAATTGCCAACCCCAGGCCAGTCCCCCCCGTTGCCCGTGAGCGATCTTGATTCACCCGATAAAACCGTTCAAAAATCCGAGCTTGAGCATCATCTGGAATTCCAGGCCCGGTGTCCGTCACTTTAATTTGGGCCATGTGTTTATGCTCTTGTAGGGAAATGTCAACTTCACCCTGATCCGGGCTGTAGTGAATGGCATTGATGATCAGATTACCGATTAACTGATATAGGTGTTCCTCATTGCCAATGACAGCTAGTTGATCCTCCGCAATCAATGCTGGCACGATGGATTTTTCGAGCGCGATGGCTGAAAATTCTTCAATCAGATCTGAGACAATCACGTTCAAGTTACAGGGTTGAAAGTGAGGGGGAGTCGTATTCAAATCTAAGCGAGTCAGCAACATCAGGTCTTGAATTAACCCATTCAGTCGAAGATTCTGACGATGCAGTGTTTGAAACATACCTTGCTTCTCGGGGTTAGTATTGCCCTCACTGGTTAAAGCAGTTTCTAGGGTTGCTTGCATCGCAGCAATGGGCGTTCTTAATTCATGGGCGGCATCGGCGGTAAATTGCTGGATTTTTTCATAGGAATCAGCGACGGGTTGCATGGCAATTCCTGCTAACCACCAACTGGCCAGGCCAATGCCCAAGACTGCAATGGGATAACCAATACTCAAGTAGAGCAATAGCGTTTGCAAGTAGGCCTGGGAATGTTCAAGGCTGCGACCGACTTCTAAATAGCCCCAGGCCTGGCCATTCACAGTTTTCAGCTTTAACGTTACAGCATAAACATCGGCATGATGATTAGCCAAAAACGGGGCGGCAGAATTAGGCTCAATGTTAGAGTTAAGACGCGGCTGAGTCGTGGCAATTAATGTTTTGGATAAATCCCAGAAATTGACATAATAACCGCTTTGGGCAAACACACTTAAGGTATGAATGCGGGGAACTGAACCTAAGGAATGACATTGGGTGACAACAATACAGAGATTTGGAATCAGCCGCTCAACCTCTGGCTCAATTTGGCCTGGTCGAGTTAAAACTGGCTCTAAACCGTCGTGCAATGTCCCGGCAATAGATACAAGTTCACGATGCAGGGATTGCTTCTGGTTGTAGGCTTCAATCTGGTAAATCGCAACGCTGCAAATCCCTAAAATCAGACTCATCACCGTTGTGTAATATCCTGCAAGCTTAAGCTTTGTTTGACGAAATAACTGTTCCTCACTCATAAGTCTTCAGCTTACTAATCGACTCTTGCAAACCATTCTATTGAAACTCCCCTCATTAATTGATTCCAAGTATAAACCAGTGAAGCCGCCCTCTAGATTCAGATGGTCGATATTTCATATATAGATAAATTTAAAATCACCGCTTCAATTTAATTTTTTTGGTGCATATAGAAAACAGTAATAATTCATGAGTTTAGTCTAAGATTATTTGTGTCTGATCAATTTTGACTTGACCCTAGACTTAAAGAAGGGCAACTCTTTACCAATGGCAGTAATGATCACATAGTCTCACAAATGAAAACGGATTGCTATATTCTTAATTTTGAGCTTACTCTTAACTCGCTCTAGATTTATGCAAGAGGTCTAATATCCCATAGCTAACAAAGGGCGGAACCTTGTCGCTGCGATCCTCGCGAGACTCACTCCCTACGGTCGCTCACTGATTCAGTCCACAGCCAACAGATCAACAAAGGAAAGTAGCAAAACGAAACGGTAATATCCGTAAGAGTAGGTAGAAATCCGTTTTTTCCCTTCCCCCGTACCCCCTTTCCTGCAAAAGCCGCTCCCATAAAAGGCGATCTCCCCCCTAAATCAGCGCAACGTTGACCAGCGAAAGTAGTATCTAGCTAAGGACGAAGGTTGTCCTAACTCAGCGGCGACAAGCGGAAGTTACGATACAGTCCTCACGGTGTCAGAAAGCTCGGCAATTTCTCCTGAACAAAGTGGCATAGCCTAGCCCAACCAAAAACCAAGATGCAAGGGTCGTTCCGAGCTTTTGCGGCATAGCCTCCCTAACTACCCCTAAACGAGTTAGTCCTAGCATTCCCTTCCCTCCCCCTGGTTGGGACTCGCTAACGGGCAGTAACGGTGCGGTATTCCACGGTCTCGAAGCCTCGCTTGCATTGAAATGTTGGGCTTACGGCGCACTTAGTTGTTCAGGGTAAAAATATGCCTCGCAAAATCATTTCTGCCACTCAGTTTGAAGTTCTGTTCAGTCGCAACCACAAAGCCGCAGTCCAAGCCGCTCAAGAGTTCAATGGCCAACTGATCATCGTCCGGCAGGAAAACAGCACTTTCTTTCGGGTACGCTTTCAGTAAAATCAGGGGGGGAGAAATCCTCCTTTTTCTTTGGTCGCTCCAGAATACAATGCCGCCCAGGCCCAGGCACCCCTAACCCAAAATAAAAAGTCCTTCGGGAAATTAAATTTTATAGACTTCAATTTAAACATTGGAAGCCGAATCCACAGGCAGAGGGACAATTTTCCGAATTTCTGTAATTAACCCCTCAATTCCATCAGAACTCTTGTGCAGAATTTGGGTCACGTTTCCTTGCAGTTGTTGATAGTCTTGCTCTGTCAGATCTTTAGCCGTACAAATCACAACTGGAGTGTCCTTCCATTCAAGAGATTTCCGCATTTCCCGAACAAAAGAGAAACCGTCCATGATCGGCATCATTAAATCTAATAAGACTAAATCTGGCTGGATAGTCTGCAATCGCTCCAATCCTTGCATCCCGTTTTCTGCTTCAGTCACCTGCCATCCCTCCACTTCTAACGTTCGCCTGAGCAGTTGCCGAATATGTTCCTCATCCTCAACGATTAACACTTGCGGGACGGTTTTTTGAGGGTAATATTTTTGCAAAACTTTGAGTAATTGGTGGCGATCGATCGGTTTAGTGAGGTAATCAGAAGCTCCCAGGGCAAAGCCAATTTTGTTTTCACTCTCGGTTGTAATCATAATCAAAGGAATGACCGCCAGATTGGGAGTTGATTTCAAGGTCATTAACACTTGCCAGGCCCCCTGAAAATTCATCATCACATCTAGCAAAATTAAGCAGGGGCTATGTTCACAGGCTAGATTGATCCCATCATCACCATTCGCAGCACCAAGCACATCATATCCTTCCCGCTTAAGCCTTCGAGCTAACAATTCTCGACTGGCCTGATCATCATCAATCACCAGAATTGTCCGATTTTGGCAATGATCCCGATTAAGCGACAGCCGACTGATTTCAGCAGTTGGAGTGCCAACAAACTGGGGTAATTCGATCGTAAACACACTCCCAACCCCTAGTTCACTAGCCACCGTAATATCCCCGCCCATCATGCGGCAAAATCGCCGACTAATGGCCAGCCCCAGGCCTGTCCCGCCATAATTGCGAGTAATCGAGTTATCGGCCTGGGTGAATTCCTGAAAGAGATTAGCCAGTTGTTCTGGGGTCATGCCAATCCCGGTATCAGAGATTTGAAAGAAGATCCGCTGACGTTCATCAAGCCAAACCTTGAGAGTTACCGTACCCGCTTTAGTAAACTTGCTGGCATTGGATAAGAGGTTTAATAAAGATTGACGTACTTTAGTGACATCTGCTGTCATTATTCCGAGATCGTTGGCAATTTCTAGGTCGAAATGGTTATGATTCTTGTCCATCAGTGGTTTAATTAGGGCAGCCACTCCCTGCACCAGTTCATTGAGATTAAACTCCTCCAGATAAAGCTGTATTTTCCCCGCTTCAATTTTGGAGAGGTCTAGGACTGCATTAATCAGTTCCAATAAGTGTTTACCTGCCGAATTTATCCTCTGCAAGTCAGTTAGATGATCACTCTCTTCTAAATCTTCGATCAACATATCGCTATAGCCAATAATGGCATTTAAGGGAGTTCGCAATTCATGGCTCATATTGGCCAGGAAAGAACTCTTCGCTTGATTAGCCGTTTCCGCAGCAGATCGGGCAAGATCCAAGGCCTGGTTACTGGCTTCTAGCTCTTGGGTTCGCTCTTTAACCCGTTGTTCTAAGTGAGTATAACTGTCACTAAGATTGGCACTCATCTGGTTAAATCCCCAAGCCAGTTCACCAATTTCATCGGGTTCAGTATCCTGGATACGCAGGCCTAAATCTCCTTTAGCCATTGCCTCTGTTGCCTTAACCAGGGGATCAAGGCGTTGACCTAATCTGCGAACAAACTCTCCAATGTAGAGTCCTCCCAGAATGGCAACCACAAGCCCTAATCCAACAGAGACGATAAGGTTGATAGTTCGGTTGGCTTCTAGGCGATTGAAAAAGATTTTGAAGTCTGCTTCATCACTGGAAATTGCAATCACCCAATCCCAGGGGGCGTAATAACTTAAGGTATCCACCCGCCATTCAGCATTTTTAGATACAGAGTCAATCCAACGATAACGAATTGAACTGAACTCTCCTGGCGGGGCCAACAATGCTGTTTCAATGGCCGCTTGTGCGACAAAATTTCCGTCACCATCTTTCACTGTCCAACCCGGTTGCCCTGCTTGCTCACCAGGCCGTGGAATGATAATTTCACCCCGCTGCTGCCCCGTACCCCGCACCACATAGACATACCCTGTTCTGCCAAATCGGGTCTCCTGGATCTTCCGACTTAGAGATGGGAGATTACTCTGGGGTACACCCACATAGAGCATTCCAATAACTTCGTCCCGATCATTGAGGATCGGTTCGTAGGCGGTCACATACCAGGCATTAACGACAAATGCAGGGCCGGTATAAGTTCGTTTTTGCAGAACCGTAGAGACAACAGGATTAGGTTGCCCATCTGGATTCCGGGCCGGAATATAGGTTGCAATGGCCCGTTGTCCGCTACGAATTGGAACATTGGTGGCCACTCGGAGCATGTCCCCCTCTTTGTTCATCCTTTGGAAAATCGTGATTGTCCCCCCCCCCATTTCCTGCGTTTGATCCACAATTGGGGTAGGTTGATTGAAACTAAAGTTTTGGCCTAACCATGTTGAGCCAACAAACATTTTAGGTAATCGGATTGACTGGGTTTTAAGGGAAAATTGGTTCGTGGCCTTCCAGAGAACTGTTTCTTTTGATAAGTAAACTCCGCCCGAAGCGTTAAGAAGATAGCGGGCAAGTTTTAGTTGATCATTAACCTTCTGTTGAAGTGCTTCTCCCTGAGCTTCAATCAAGTCAATTACACCACGAATAATACTATCTCGATCAGCTCGAATTAATACTTCCAGATCTTGTTTAGCTTGTTTATTAGTTACTTCATTCTGCCAATTGCCGACAGCGATCAAAATGAGAGTACTTGCGAGCAACGTACCTAGGCTGCGAATAAAGACTTTGGTGCTAATTTTTCTGGGGCCTTGCACCCTTAACGATTGCGAGAGGTACTGATACCAAGCACTGGGGGAGGGCTTTTCTGGAATTTTGACCGGTGACTGACTCAATCTTATAACCTTTGCTAGTAGCGTAAGGTGGATGGCAGTTAGCGATCCAGTTAATTTTTTGCAGTAACTATGCTAACCTAGATGCGTGGTGTTAAACACATCTAAATTACCACCGCAATTTTAGAAATGGCTTAAAACTGATTGCTCAGCGATGGTCATAGCAGTTTCCTTCGACTTGCTAGCTTTATTTCAAGGTTCACAACTTGATGATTGTTTATCCTGTAGCATATCTGATAGTGGATACACAGACAGCAGAATTTAATCACTGTGGGTAAATTTCCCGCCCCTATAGCCCTTCGGGCATTCAAGAAAGGGGCCTAATCTTAAGCCATGAGCGAGTACATCCATAAGAGCTATAACGTCACAGTTTTGTTATATCACCTAGTTTTTCGAGCAAAATACAGCACTTTCGGCATCTATTTGGTACATTCAAGCCTTGAATCTAATTCAAAACAGGGGTGTAACACCTTAAGCTGTACCAGTCCAATATCGAATCCGCTGTATCGGCGAGCAGTTACAGCACTTTTCATGACTAGCTGGGACAGTAGCAACAGTGTGTAAAATAATGTTTCCGGTAGTCAGATAGGTTGAGTAAAATACCAAGCTCGACCAATGTTTCAATGGAATCTTGGTCTTTGGGTCTAAATCGCCGGACAAAGGCTTTTAACTCCCACCAGAAATGCTCTATGGGATTAAATTCAGGAGAATAGGGAGGCAAATAAACAACCGTTACACCTGCATCTGCCAGGATCTCCTGAACCTCAGCAACTTTATGGGCTTTAAGGTTGTCCATCACCAAAACCGCTCCAGCCCAAAGTTTCTACGAACGAGCAAAGCTCTACGGTGTAGAATACAGCAGACTGTCGGTAGACGGGCGGTAACGAGTTCCATTAGGCTT
>NZ_JAVMIP010000016.1 GCF_031729055.1 Pseudocalidococcus azoricus BACA0444
TTTGACACAGCTTCAGAAAAAGTGTACCAACTTAGCGAGGAATATGCTGTATTGAGAATGCTCTAAAAATTTGATCGCACATTTGAGTAAACAGTTGGTGACTTGTTCATGATTGAGTTGCTGATTCCCCGTTCCTAACATCGGTAATGCAAGGGTTTTAATTTGAATATTGCGTAATTCTAAAATTGCCAGAACCGTGAATAAATTTTCAAAAACCTCTGCAACCGAAAAGCCTATGCCGATAAATTCCAAACATAAAACTCGCGCAAAAATCGGATGATCCAGGGCCTGGGACACCCAACAGCCAAAGGCCTGTTTTAATTGTAAGTAGGGGGTGCGAGCCAAGTGATCAACGTTGATATTCAGCTTGTCATAAAGCGCACCAATGACACTCCCGCTTGTCGGAGCATAACTGTTAGCAAAGGCTGAGACAACTAGTAAATCAATCGGCTCCCTTAAGGCGGTAATATCTCCTCGATAAAGCTCGAAACTGCGATAGCCCCACTTGGTTTCAACTTCAACGATGTTAAGTCGCTCTAAGGGCATTTGCCGTCCATTGTCTTAGACTCAAGCAGATCAAGCCCTAGCGGAACATACTACTGACCGAGCTATCTTCATGAACCCGCCAGATGGTTTCGCCGACAATACTGGCCACCGAGAGAACCCGTAATTGATCAAAATAGCTGGACTCAGGCACGGGAATGGTGTTGGTGACAATTACTTCTTCAAAAACACCACTGGAGAGACGCTCAATGGCTGGGGGGGAAAAAATGGCATGGGTGGCACAGGCATAGACCGCTTTGGCCCCAACTTTGCGTAATAGGCGCGCCCCCTCAACAATCGTTCCGGCCGTATCAATCATGTCATCCACCAAGACCGCTGTTTTCCCCGCCACATCCCCCACCACATTCATCACTTCCGCAACATTGTGGGCCTGGCGACGTTTATCAATAATGGCTAGGGGGGCATCATCGAGTTTATTGGCAAAGGCTCGGGCCCGCGCCACCCCACCCACATCCGGCGAGACTACGACTAAATCCGAGAAGTTTTTGCTACGGAGGTAATTTAATAGTACGGGTGAGCCATAGACATGATCCACGGGGATATCAAAATAGCCTTGAATTTGGGCCGAGTGCAGATCCATGGCTAAAACGCGACTGGCCCCGGCCTGGGTAATTAGGTTAGCAACCAGTTTGGCGGTAATAGATTCGCGGCCTGCGGTTTTGCGGTCGGCCCGAGCATAGCCATAGTAGGGAATTACTGCGGTAACTTGACGTGCTGAGGCCCGCCGACAGGCATCAATCATGATCAACAATTCCATCAAATGATCATTAACTGGCTGACAGGTGGGTTGAATCAGATAGACATCACAGCCTCGGATAGATTCTTGGATTTGGATGTAAAGCTCTCCATCCGCGAACCGCTTGCGTACCATCGGCCCGAGATCAATCCCAAGGTAGTGGGCAATTTCTTGAGCTAGGGGGGGATTAGCAGAACCAGCAAAGAGCTTAAGACGACTGTGGTCAGTTAAATAGGTGGTTGGGGCCGGCAAGGGCAGGGGAAGGGTTGCTGGGCGTATCACCACAAGTCCTCAAGAAAATGCCTCACCAGCAATCTTAGCATTCTCCTCTTGGCCTGGGAATAACAGCCATGCCATCACTGAATAATTCGGGCTAATGCTGTTAAGAGTTGTTGATTCTCAGCATGAGTGCGGACAGCTACACGAAAATACCCATTCCCTAATTCTGGAAAACTCAGACAATCTCGAATTAAAATTCGCGCCTTTTCTAACAGTTGGGTTTGCAGTGTCAGGACTGCGCCGGAGTAATGTACCAAGATAAAATTCGCCGCGCTGGGATAGGGAACCAGGCCTGGAATCAGTTTTAATCCTTGATAAAGACTCTCTCGGGCATCCGGTAACCAGGCCCAGGTTTGGGCTTGAAACAACTGATCTTCTAAGGCTACTTCGGCGGCAATCAGGGCCAAGCTATTCACTGTCCAGGGATCTCGCCAACGCTGCCATTGGGTTAACCGGGAGGGGTGGCCAACCGCATAGCCAATTCGCAGGCCAGGCAGGGCATAGAACTTCGTCAAAGAGCGCAAAACGACCAAATTGGGGAATTCTTGTACCCAAGGAATCAGACTTTGGCTGGCATCTGGGGGGCAGAAATCCATGAAGGCTTCATCCACCACCACCAGGCCCCAGGCCCGCTCTCGTAATAGTGCTAATAAGTCGGACTGCTGCCAAACTTGCCCGGTGGGATTATGGGGATTGTTCAGGATTAGCCCGGACAGGCCTGGGGGACATAAGGATGATAAAGATAGTTTTGGTGGCTGCCAACGTTGCCAAGGAATTGGATAAGATGCCACGCCAAAAGCCTCTAAGGCCCGGTAATAGTCGCCAAAGGCTGGGGTGAGCAGGCCAACGGGTTGAAACGGCTCTAAATCACGGGCCGCCCAAGTGAGCAGTTCCGCCGCCCCATTCCCGACTAAGAGCCAATCTGGATCCAGGTGATGAATATGGCTAAGGGCCTGGCGGAGTCTCAAGGAATCTGGATCCGGATAATGCTGAATCCTATCCAATGAATTTTGTAGGGCAACTCGCACCGAATCTGGCATCCCCAGGGGGTTAATACTGGCTGAAAAATCAAGAATCTCCGCTGCATCACAACCGGCTAAAGTTGCGGCCCAACGGAGATTTCCACCATGGCGCGGTGGTAAGTTCAAGGGAAAATTTATTTCTTTTTACCAGGAGTTGGAGCCGGAGGGGCAGGGGGAGAGACTTTTTCTTTGAACAATTTACCAGCCGAAAAAGCCGGAACTTTGGTGGCCGGAATTTCCATTTTTTCACCCGTTTTCGGATTGCGTCCTTCCCGTGCTTTGCGCTCCCGGGGTTCAAAGGCCCCAAAGCCAACTAGGGTTACTTTATCGCCATCGGCTACGGCATCCATAATCACATCAACCGCTGCTGAGATGACCACTTCCGCCTGTTTTTTGGTGACATTTGCCTTGTCTGCAACCGCATCAACTAACTCGGCCTTATTCATAGACTTCTCCAATTAAATGTTAAGGGGGTCTGAAGCAACTCTGGTCAGCCGTGGAACATTTTCGGGGCTGAATAATCCAATGCCTCATTCTAGAACAGAAAA
Organism: Pseudocalidococcus azoricus BACA0444; assembly: GCF_031729055.1. Lineage (NCBI taxonomy): Bacteria > Bacillati > Cyanobacteriota > Cyanophyceae > Acaryochloridales > Thermosynechococcaceae > Pseudocalidococcus > Pseudocalidococcus azoricus. The sequence goes on from NZ_JAVMIP010000016.1 coordinate 3,150, forward strand.
ATAGCATCTGGATCGGGAAAACCATTAACTTATATGGATTTCAGCCCTTTTTTATCCAGATTTTGCCCCCAAACCCGCATTCTTTCGTTACAAAGCCGCTTTAACGCCTATCAACTAAGGATTCTGGTAGGACAGAGAATATTCAAATTCCCCTATGTTCCCTGGATATAGATGGGTTTTACTGTTACCTGCTGGTGGATATTAATCAGGACGGAAACTTATTGATAGTAGAGAATATTTCCCCCTATACTCTTAAAAAGTGAGCCGGGGCCTGGAAAATCATTAAACTTTTTTCAGGATTACGGAGCATGAAATTATTTAAGATAAGTTAAAAGATCGAATCAGTTATTTTTGAAAGTCTAGTCTGGGAGAACGTTGCGCCAATGTTTAACTCGAGTGCGGTTACTGGAAATACAGGTTTCGGCAACCGGATATTCCGTTACGAAGTTGTCGGCCTCCGCCAAAGCAATGAAAGCGATAAATCCGATTATGCAATTCGGCGCAGTGGCAGTGTTTTTTATAACGTCCCCTATGCCCGCATGAATCAGTTCATGCAAGAAATCTCCCGCTTAGGGGGCAAGATCATCAGTATTCTGCCCATCACTGCGGAAACCGCTGCCCAGGCCAGTGTAATTCCCCCAACTCCCATCGTTGAAGCCGCCACCCCTGCCCCAGAACCTACGGCCAAAAAAGCAAAAGCGGATGTTCCCGTCAACACCTATCGCCCCAATAATCCGCTCATCAGCAAGGTTATCTCTAATGAAGAACTGGTGCGGGAAGGTGGAGAAGGGACGGTTAAACATATTGTTTTTGATCTCGAAGGCAGTGACCTCACCTATGTGGAAGGCCAAAGCATTGGGATTATCCCGGCCGGTACGGATGATAAAGGTAAACCCCACAAACTCCGCCTTTACTCCATTGCCTCCACTCGCCATGGGGATCGGGTAGATGATAAAACCATTTCCCTCTGTGTCCGCCAATTAGAGTACAAGAATAAGGAAACAGGCGAGAAGGTTTATGGGGTCTGTTCCTCCTACTTAAATCAACTCCAACCCGGGGATGAGGTGAAAATTACCGGCCCCGTGGGTAAAGAAATGCTCCTGCCCGATGATCCGACTGCGACGATCGTCATGATGGGAACTGGGACGGGAATTGCCCCATTCCGAGCTTATCTTTGGCGGATGTTCAAGGAAAATAACCCAGATTATCAATTCAAGGGCCTGGCCTGGCTCTTCTTTGGTGTCGCCTATACTCCCAACATCCTCTACAAAGAAGAATTAGAGGAAATTCAAGCGAAATACCCCGATAATTTCCGCCTCACCTATGCCATCAGCCGGGAACAGAAAACAGCGGATGGAGGCAAAATGTACATCCAAGGCCGGATTGCCGAACACGCTGACGAACTGTGGAATCTGATTCAACAGAAAAATACCCACGTCTATATGTGCGGTCTGAAGGGGATGGAACCCGGGATTGATGAGGCCATGACCCAAGCCGCCGCCAAAAATGGGGTGGACTGGACTGAGTTCTTAAAAGGTACTCTCAAAAAAGAAGGACGTTGGCACGTTGAAACCTACTAGGGCCTGGGACTCAAACTCAAGCTCGCCTTATTACTAACCCCGCAGTAATGGTGGGAGATTCTGAGATGTCATGGTCTCAGGGCTTTCCTACCATTTTTCTTGAAATCACAACCTAAAAACCTAAAAATATTGTTTTACAGATGATGAAGACCAGCCAAAATCTGCCATTTACCCCTAAGATAGAGCGTTATTAGGGGGGTGTTTATCTTGACACTGGGACAATTTTAAGTTTAAGTAACGATGAATTTGTTTACAGATCAAAGTTATACGCCACAACCAATCAGCAATGACGGTGGTAGGGAGCTAGGAATAATTCGTGGAAAATGCAGCCAAAATCAAAGTAATTGGAGTCGGTGGTGGTGGTGGAAATGCCGTAAACCGGATGATTAGTAGCCAGGTTGCCGGTGTTGAATTTTGGTCTGTTAATACCGATGCCCAGGCCCTGTCCCAATCCTTAGCCCATCAATGTTTACAACTGGGCAATAAGCTGACCCGTGGCCTGGGAGCCGGGGGTAATCCTTCCATCGGACAAAAAGCGGCTGAAGAATCTCGGGAAGACCTAGCCAATGCCCTCAAAGATGCCGATCTAATCTTTATTACCTGTGGCATGGGAGGGGGAACTGGAACTGGGGCCGCGCCAGTGGTGGCGGAAGTAGCCAAAGAACAAGGTGCCTTAACCGTAGCAGTAGTGACACGCCCTTTTACGTTTGAGGGTCGCCGCCGGGGTCAACAGGCTGAAGAAGGAATCGAAGCTCTCCAAAGTCGGGTTGACACCTTAATTGTCATTCCCAACGACAAGATTCTCTCAGTGATCTCGGAGCAAACCACCGTCCAAGAAGCGTTTCAAGTGGCCGATGATGTTTTACGTCAAGGGGTACAGGGTATTTCAGACATTATTAACCTGCCCGGCCTGATTAATGTGGACTTTGCTGATGTCCGGGCGGTGATGGCCGATGCGGGTTCCGCCATGATGGGCATTGGTGTTGCCTCGGGTAAGTCTCGGGCTAGGGAAGCTGCCATTACGGCCATTTCCTCGCCACTGCTGGAGTCCTCCATTGAAGGAGCTAGGGGGATTGTCCTCAATGTCCGGGGTGGGGTTGACTTGACACTCCATGAGGTCAATGCGGCAGCCGAGGTGATCTATGAAGTGGTGGATGTAGATGCCAATATTATCTTTGGGGCCGTTGTGGATGACTCCCTCCAAGGGGAAATTAAGGTGACGGTGATTGCCACGGGGTTTTCGGGGGGGATTGAGTCCAAAACCATCAATAAGCAAAAAAACATCCGCCCCATTTCCGCCACGGTGACTAACCCATCTCCCCCCAATATTTCGCTGTCAGCTACAGATGCCAACAAGCCTAAGCTAGACATTCCTGATTTCCTCCAAAAACGCCGTCCCCAGCCCTGAGGGCATAAATCCGGTAGTCTAGGAAATACCATGGATTTTTTCATGGCAACCGCTTGAGTTCACTACTGTTTGATTGGGTCACATCACCCATGCCTCTTTCTACATCTGTGTTGCAGGAACTCCTCCAGGCCCAGCCCCACTTGCGGCCGCAGATGTACTTCAAGTCCTCCTTGACAGCCCTCTCCCACGCGATGGAAGACCAGGTGTTGGCGGGGCAGGACGCGCCGGTGATCATTGCTAGCTTTCAACGAGAACGATTCTATCGCCAAGAAGCTCATCGGTATTTGCGCATTGCCAGTAAATCGGATCAAGTGTATGTCCTAGCCGCTCCGGAAACCGAGTTTACTAATTGTTCTGATCATTATGAAACTGTTGCCTTTGATCCTGCTGATGCCCTCAGTCAAGAATGGCATTTGGTGGCCCTGAGTCGGGATTATGCCGCCTGTTTAATTTGTCGAGAAATCCCTCTCTCGCCCCAGGCCCTCGCGGATACCCAGCAACTCCACCTCGACCAGGCCCGCCGCTTTGAAGGGATTTGGACTTTTGAACGTCAAACAACGGCGGTGGCGGCCCAAATTCTCTTAGAGCGGATCCAGCACTATTGCCCCCATCTGAAAAAGAAGCTGAAACAAGGGTTAGCACGGGTGGGAGAGCATCTGAGCCAAGGCAGCCATGGCAGCGATCCGGCTCCCTTTGCGGATCGGCTTGTGACCTATCTCCAGGCCGGGCAGTACAAACAGAATAAGGCCTATAAGCAAATTTCAATCCAAGAACGGAAAGAACGTCTAATTAACTCCATGACGGCGGCGATTCGTTGTTCTCTGGATCCAGAGCAGATCCTGACAGTGGCAGTGACGGAATTGGGCCAGGCCGTTGGCTGTCAACGCTGCTTAATTTACCGCTGTAAAGCCAGTGATTTAAGTACCCGTTTGCACCATGAATATACTCTCCCCGCCGCTAACTCCCTGCGCGCCCATACCTGGCCCCTGCAACAAAATCCCCTCTTTCAAACCTTAGTCAGTAGCCAGCGTCCTGTGACCGTGGAGTCCGTTCCTAGCGATACCCGTCTGCTAGAGCGTAGCCAATACCATGACCTGCTCCAAGCCCATCAGATTCAAGCCCTACTCTTAGCTCCAGTCCTGTACCAAGGGCGATTGTTGGGGGTGGTGGAATTACATCGGCAGGAGAGCGGGGCCTGGGCGGAAACAGATGTCGATTTGGTGGAAGCTATCGCAACCCAGGTGGGTGTGGCTCTGATTCAAGCGGAATCCTACGCCGACTTGGAAGACCTCAACAGCCAATTAGAAGCCCTTGACCGAACCCGCAGTAATTTAATTGCCATTACCGGCCATGAACTACGCACCCCCCTATCCACCATTCAAGTCTGCCTAGAAAGTTTGGCCAGTGAGCCGGATATGCCCCTGGAATTACGCCAGGTCATGCTCTCTACAGCCTTGAATGATGCAGAACGAATGCGGAAACTAATCCAGGATTTTCTTACCCTCTCCCAATTGGAAAGTGGCCGTGTTCAGTGGCATCCCGAGCCGATTCCGATGCAGGAAATTGTCGATTTGGCGTTGACCAGTTTACGCACCCCCAAAGAAGAACTCCCAGAGATTGTCACGGTCTTGCCGGAGGAGTTGCCCCTCGTCCGAGCCGATGGGGAATGGTTGGTGGAGGTGCTCTCGAAGCTTTTAGATAATGCCTGTAAATTTACAGCACAAACGGGGGAAATTCGGATTGCTGCCCAGCCCCAGGCCCCCGGAATGTTGGAAATTACGGTCACGGATACGGGTCGTGGGATTGAGCCGGATCGCTTGGAGGCAGTTTTTGATCGCTTTTATCAGGAGGAGGGAGCTTTAAGACGCTCAGCCGGGGGAACAGGCCTGGGTCTTGCGATTTGTCGGCAAGTGATTACGAACCTCGGCGGGACAATTTGGGCGGAATCAGCCGGACGGGATCAAGGGAGTTCCTTTCATTTCACCATTCCAATTGCTGACTTTACCAACACTTCAACCGCCTCTTAGGTTAGGTGCTTGTTCAAACCTCGACTAGACAGGGACTCCTCAGGATTGCCAGGAGGTGGCGATTCAGTCAATATGCCCGGAATCAGGCTGACTCAGTTGGTTGGGTAGCGTGGTGATGATCAACGTCAAATGTCAAATATCCTAATTCAGACTAAAACTCGGCACTACCTGGAAAGCGAGGAAAGGGAATCACATCCCGAATATTATCCATCCCGGTCATAAACTGCACCAGTCGCTCAAAGCCCAGGCCAAAGCCCGCGTGCGGCACAGTTCCATAGCGGCGTAAATCGAGATACCACCAATAGGTTTGTGGGTCTAACCCCTGGGCCTGGATGCGTTGGGTGAGAATGTCGAGTCGTTCTTCCCGTTGCGAACCACCAATAATCTCGCCAATCTTGGGGGCAAGAATATCCATCGCCCGCACGGTTTGCCCATCCTCACTGAGACGCATATAAAAGGCTTTAATTTTAGCGGGATAGTCCGTGACAATGACTGGCTTTTGGAAATAGTCCTCGGCTAAATATCGCTCATGTTCCGACTGTAAATCCAGGCCCCACGCCACTGGAAACTCAAAGGTACGGCTACTTTTTTCCAATAAGCTCACTGCTTCCGTATAGGTCACACGGGCAAACTCGTTGTGAATGATTTGATCGGCGGTGGCTAAGACAGTCTGGTCAATCCGGTCTTGGAAAAACTGCATATCCTCTGGGCAATGCTCAAGCAGATAGCGAAAAATAAACTTGAGGAAATCCTCGGCTAAGTCCATGTCCCCCTCCAGATCACAAAAGGCCATTTCCGGCTCCACCATCCAAAACTCGGCTAAATGGCGGGAGGTATTGGAGTTTTCTGCCCGAAAGGTTGGCCCAAAGGTATAGACATTGCTAAAGGCCATCGCCATAATTTCGGCCTCTAATTGCCCACTAACGGTGAGATAGGCTGGCCGTTCAAAGAAATCTTGACTGTAATCCACCTGCCCATTGGCTAGTTTCGGTAGGTTTTCCAAATTCAGGCTGGTGACTCCGAACATTTCCCCGGCCCCTTCACAATCACTGGCGGTAATGATCGGTGTATGTACCCAGAGAAACCCCCGCGCTTGGAAAAACTGATGAATCGCCGTTGCACAGGCATTCCTAACCCGAAACACGGCCCCCAAGGTATTGGTGCGGCCCCGTAAATGTCCCAACGTCCGTAAAAATTCAAAACTATGGCGTTTTTTCTGGAGGGGATAGGTAGTCGGATCTGCTTCACCCCACAGGGTCAGGGCCTTGGCCTGGAGTTCAATCCGTTGGTTTTTCCCTTGAGATGCCACCAATACACCCTCACAGGACACTGTTGCTCCCGTATTCACCTGTTTGATTAAAGCGTCATAGTTGGGAACAGTGGGAGTTAAAACTGCCTGTAGGCCAGCCAAGGAAGAGCCGTCATTGAGTTCTAGAAAGGCAAAGTCTTTTAACTCTCGCTTCGTCCGCACCCAACCCTTAACCGTCACCGCATCTCCAGGTTGGCCTGTGGCTAAAAGCTCTTTAATCCGAGACATAGGGCGTTGATATGATAAGGGCTATTCTCCAATTTTAGGCTATGAGGGCAATATTTTCTGGACAAGAGATTCTGTCAATATTCACCAACTCGTTCTCCGCGCAACGATACCCCTGGTCTTGATCCTGTGGAGAGGCTGTAAAAAAGTCGCCGCGAGCTTCTATGGGGTCTGGGTTGGGGAGTTTTCCAGGCCAGGTTGTGGTTGCTGAGATTGGATATAGAGTCCGATGCCAGTGCCGAGAGCTAACACAACTACAACAGTTGCCACAGTTCGCTGTAAACCTAGCCGTTGGGCCGGATCCAAGCCATGTTCGTGAACCGTTGCCTTCAAGGTATTGCTCTCTGGGGCAGCTTTTTCTGTCACCAACTGTCCGGTCGTTTCCCCAACCAGACTACCCGGCTCAGAATTTTTGTTCGGGCCGGCCACCAACGGCTGAAACTCAACATCCTTGGTGCGTTTATTTAGTTCTTGAGCCAGTTGTTCCCCGGAAAACTCTGTACCAACCAAGGTTTCTTTCGGACTAAGGGTTTGGGATTTGATGCTTTGGTAGGCGATGGATTCCAAATAGCTACTAAACTCGTTTTCAGCCATGGCCACCGTCAAATAAGCTGCCTTAATTTTCCGCCCAAATAGAATCGTATCCCCATGATTTAATTGCTCACTCAGGCAGCGTTTACCATTAATGAATGTGCCATTGGTGCTGGGCTTCCCATCGGCATTGCCATCCACTAGGCGATAACGATATTGATTCGTGCCAGGAACTGGAACCCGGAGCAAGATGGCATGTTGCCGGGATACGGTGTCAAAGTCTAAAACAATAGCATTGGTTAAATCTCGGCCCACGGAATAGGCAGCCGCTTCTAGGGCAATGGCCTGGCGACCTTGCAAACCATTAATAATGAGAACATGGCGTTCTTCTTGATCTTTATTCATTGATGCTTCTTCCCCGCAATGTCCAGGCCGGAATTTCTCAAGTCCCCTGGCGGCTAACCTCATTACCCCTACTCTCGGCTATGAAAATAGGGCATGGCGGTGATCTTGATCACTGAGTTAATAATTGTTGCCAGGTTTGGGAACAAATTGCCCCCCTAGACTGAACCTCAAGAAGGTGAATAAGCACAAAGAATTGCTATCAAACAGGGTACTTCAGGGTAGGATAACATTCAATAGTTTTCTGTTTGGCTGACTAGCCCCTGCCCTCCTAAGCCGACCTTGATGTTGCCAGTGGTCTTGCTCAATTCACCCTGTTAATTCCAGACTCATCAGGATCATCACTTTATCATCTCTGGTTGTGAAAACAGTCCTGTCTTCAGTCATCACAAAATAGCCCAGTGAGCTACCCCAATGTTTGGTAATGAACAACGAGCCTTTGCCCAACTCTCCCCTCGGGATCAGGCTGTTTTCAAGAAAATTAAATCCTATTCGCAATTAACTCTCAAGACAGAGCAGTTAGAGTTTTTTCTCGAGTTACTGCAAGTCGATCCCCATCAAGTTATTGTCAAATATCTCGCTCGGGAAGTAGATGCCCAAACTGCGTTTAATCTCACCCTTTGGATGATTGATCAGGAGATTGTTACCCTCGACTGGCTCTATGACATGATCTATCAAATTTCCACTCACCCCGTTGAAGTGAATTTGGATATTCGAGACCTTTATCCCAGTGGCAAACGAATGGAGTTGATGGATTTTTCCATGATTCTGGGGCAAACAGAACTGTTCTTAAAATCAATACGGTTTGAGGAATTAAATCTGAAAAAATTCATCCAAGGCCTGGAACCTTCGGTGGCAGTTAGTTTACAGACTTGGTTATTAAGTTATGGCAAAATTACTGCTGTTGAACTGACCTACTTGGGGGATATTCTCAGCCGGATGAAGCACAAGCAAACAGAAATGCCACCACCAGAGCCAGATCCCCTCATCGCCGCCGAAGCAGCGGTTCAGTCTGCCTTGGAACCGACCAATCCATTTCAAGAGAAAACCTTAGAGGATGTTTTTATTGAGTTAAACCTGCAACAAGGGGGCACTGAAACGGAAATTGTTCCCCGTGTTCTTGACCGAATTATTTTCCGGAAAATTCGAGATGTTGAAACGGGTAAAGATCGGGTCATTTATCGGCCAACGTTTCAAGTGATTCGCTATGTTTCTGACGGTACAAACCATCAAGAGCTACCGATGCCGGTCAAAAGTGCCAAGGCCTGGCCGCCGGGGATATATCTAATCCAGAACGATAAAGATTACATTCAACTCATGCGCTTACCAGGAAGTGATTTTTATGAAGTTTTTCCTGAAGGGCCAGATCCCTTTCTTCGGGCCATGACGATTGAACGCATGGTCAGAGAGGGACAAGGAAAGTAGGCTGCTCCAGACCTTTTGGCCTGTATGGACAATTTCAAGCCCTAGAATAGGAAAAGATTAATTTTTGTAATGACACTGAACTAAGACAGCTCTTTGTTTACATTTTGGAGATGGTTGTGACTATTAATTTGCCGGAGAATCAGTCCCCCGATAGCCTAGAGCCTGCTGTAGATCATCCCGCTTCCCAACCAACTTCCCAAGATAGTCCTCCCCCCCAAGATAGTTATGTCAAGCTGGCTATGCGGAATATGGTGAAAAAATCTGGAACCTCCCTGAAGCACTTTGCCCTAACAACCATTGGCTTATTGGGTGTTTTGATTGGCCTGGCCTATTTGACGCGCTAATGAATATCCGTTCAATTTCGCCACGGGTAGAACTCTATCTGCAAGTTGGGGACAGCCTCAATGTTGAGCCAGAAATTATTAACTCAGACCAATGGCAGGCCTGGTTTCAGGGATGGTCAGAGTTGTTGATGCCTGAGTCTGGAGAGTATGAGTTAACCCTGCGGCTCACGGATGATTCGGAAATTCAAGCCTTAAATAGCCAGTATCGCCAGATTGACCGACCCACTGATGTGTTGGCTTTTGCCGCCCTAGAAGCAGATTTTCCTGAACTGAATGATCCTACAGAACCGATCTATCTCGGAGATATTGTGATTTCCTTGGCCACTGCGACCCTGCAAGCCCAGGCCCAGGGACATGAATTATTAACCGAACTGGCCTGGTTAGCTGTGCACGGCTTTTTACACCTCCTGGGTTGGGATCATCCTGATGCAGACAGTTTGACCGCCATGATTAGCGAACAAAAAAAGTGTCTTGAGGGTATCGGCTTAGGGTTGGGGCCTGGTTCAGAGTTTTGAAATTTAACCCATAAAAAATAGCCACTCCCGTAAGAATGACTATTGCCAAGATAATTTAGTTCAGTTTGCCCGTAACCCGAACCTGACTTAAGGAACCCAGGCCCTGGAGTCAAGCCATCTTACTTTTTGGTAATCCGAGGGGGTTCCCGGAAGAAAATTGCAAAGAAGAACAAGCCAATGATGCAGGCAAAAATAAAGACGTAAGCAATGCTTTCCATAGTTAAACTCGCTGGTGAGGATTAAATAGGTTCTTTGCGGCGGGTGCTGACATCTCCCAGTTTTTGGTAGAAGCCCCATTCCACTTGTTCGGCAGAGAGTTCTGGATCAATCCCGGAGAAGACATCCCGGAACAATGTCCTTGCCCCGTGCCAAATGTGACCAAAGAAGAAGAGCAACGCAAAAACCGCATGACCAAAGGTAAACCAACCCCGCGGACTGGTGCGGAAAATCCCATCAGAGTTGAGGGTTTCTTGGTCAAATTCAAAGGCCTCACCCAACTGGGCCCGGCGGGCGGCTTTTTTCACCGTGTTGGCATCACTGAAGGTTTGCCCGCTCAAGGCACCACCGTAGTAGCTAACCGTGACACCTTGCTGCTCAAAGCTGTATTTAGACTCAGCCCGGCGGAAAGGAATGTCCGCTTTAACTACGCCATCTTTATCGGTCAAAATCACCGGGAAGTTTTCAAAGAAGTTGGGCATCCGGCGGACATAGAGTTCTTCACCCGCTTTATTCCGAAATACAGGATGGCCGTCCCAACCCCTGGCAATGCCATCACCACTATTCATGGCTCCAACCCGGAACAGACCCCCTTTGGCAGGGTTATTACCGATGTAGTCATAGAAGGCTAACTTCTCAGGAATAGCAGACCAGGCCTGGGCTTCCGTTGCCCCATTGGCTAAAGAAGTTTGCACCCGACGGTTAATTTCCTGTTGAAAGTAAGAGCTATCCCACTGGTAGCGAGTCGGCCCAAACAGTTCAATCGGCGTTGCAGCACTGCCGTACCACATGGTTCCTGCGACGACAAAAGCCGCAAAGAAGACCGCGGCAATACTACTCGAGAGAACGGTTTCAATATTCCCCATCCGCAAGGCTTTGTAGAGGCGTTGGGGCGGGCGGACAATCAAGTGGAATAACCCAGCAATAATCCCGACAATCCCGGCGGCAATATGGTGGGCAACAATTCCCCCTGGATTAAAGGGGTTAAAGCCTTCAGGCCCCCAGGCCGGGGCAACGGGTTGAATACTGCCGGTTAAACCGTAGGGATCCGAGACCCACATCCCAGGCCCGAACAACCCTGTTAAATGAAAAGCACCAAAGCTGAAACAGAGTAAACCAGACAAAAACAAGTGAATCCCAAACATTTTGGGCAAGTCGAGGGCTGGCTCTCCCGTGCGAGGGTCGCGGAAGAGTTCCAAATCCCAATAGACCCAGTGCCAACAAGCCGCCAAGAACAGCAAGCCGGAAAGGACGATATGGGCAATCGCAACCCCTTCATAGCTCCAGAAGCCAGGGTTAAGGCCGGTTTCGCCCGTAATACTCCAACCTGCCCAAGATCCAGACACACCCAAGCGAGTCATGAAGGGCAGCACAAACATCCCTTGCCGCCACATGGGGTTGAGGATAGGATCACTTGGATCAAAAATGGCTAATTCGTATAAAGCCATCGAGCCGGCCCAACCTGCAACGAGGGCTGTATGCATCAGGTGGGTGGCAATTAACCGGCCTGGATCATTGATCAGCACCGTATGAACGCGATACCAGGGTAGTCCCATTGACTACAGGCCTCCTATACAAAACTTAAGGGTTTGCATGATGAATTTTTATTATCTACCAGCAATTTTGAGCAATCAAGACTCATTCGGGACTGCTATCACAGGTCAGACGCAACAGGCCGGGCCGGAGCTATCCAATCCACTCATCGCTCTTGAAACAAGAGGTACGGGGAACTGTGCATTTGCTCTAACGCTGAGTTAGCTGTCAACCTAACCGCAATATAGCCAATACCCAAGGAGTTTTCTGCCAGAATGAGAATGTATAAAGAAGTGTAACTAGCATTAGACCCTATGGCAAGTACGATTGAGGATGTCCGTGTGACCAATATTACGTTTGTTAAAGAAGGCAAAGAAGTTGTCGCCGCTACTGGGGCAAATCTGCGTTTACGAGCCTTAGAAGCGGGGATCGATCTTTATACTTTGAAAGGTAAGTTAATGAATTGTAATGGTTATGGACAATGTGGGACTTGCATTGTGGAAATTGTCGAGGGCATGGAAAATCTCTCGGAGCGCACTCCGGTGGAAACCCGCAAGCTCAAGAAAAAACCGGAGTCTTTTCGTCTAGCTTGTCAAACTAAAGTGAATGGCCCCGTGACTGTCAAAACCAAGCCCTAGAAGTGTTACCGTATTTAGCAAGGTCTGGGTTGATGCCTAGTGTTTTCTGAAAATAAAATTCTCAGGGAGGTTTTTAACGATGGAAGTTAATGATTTAGGCCTGGTTGCAACTGCCTTGTTCGTCCTCGTGCCAACAGTGTTTTTGATTATCCTTTTTGTGCAAACCGAGGCCCAGCAAAAAAACTAGCGATTTTTCGCAGTCCAGAATTTTAGCCTGTAATCACTTACTGACGGTAGATCTGGGTTCAAGGCTCTGGGCAGTTCACAAAAATAAACGTAACACTAAATTTCCTTTGCTTTCGGGGTGATCAATCCTGTACATTACCAAAGCGAGGGAATGTTTTTTAGTCAGTTTCCTAGAGGTACCAAACCCTATTCTCTTTACAATTACTTATTGGGCTTTGGGCGGGTAAACTCAGACATTGAGGTGAAGGATTTTACTGGCACACCCTTCAAGGCTTGGGACATAAACTCCCGCCAAATCGGAGCCATCATCCCCCCGCCTGTCGCTCCCTTACCCAAGGGCGCATAGTTATCGTTGCCGGCCCAGACTGCGGTGGCTAACTGTGGAACATATCCGACAAACCAAATATCCCGTTCAGAAGAGGTTGTTCCGGTTTTACCAGCTGCTGGCCGGCCAATCGCTGCCCCTGTCCCTGTTCCGCTGGTAATGACGCTTTGCATGGCACTGTTGAGGGCGGCAGCGGCCCAAGGGTCAAGGACTAATTTGGGCCGGGGGGTATTGTCCAAGAGGAGATGGCCAGTATTGTCGGTAATTTGGACAATGGACGTGGTTTCTGACTGCCAGCCGTTATTGGCAAAGGTGGCATAGGCACTGGTAATTTCTAGGGGGGTTAAGTCCACCGCCCCAAGGGGTAAGGAAATCACGGGGAGCATCGGGCTTTTAATTCCCAGAATTCGACAGGTTTCAATCACCTTATTGATTCCCACCTGTTGCCCTAAAACCACCGCTGGAATGTTGCGCGAGGAGGCCAGTGCGGCGCGAATGGACATGGAACCAGAAAAACTCCGATCATAATTTTGGGGGCTATAAACCTCCCCACTATCCCGATAGGTGACTGGAGAATCGGTTATGGAAGAGTCTGGGGTATAGCGACCGCTGGCAAAGGCCTGGTAATAGACAAAGGGCTTAAAGGCAGACCCCGGTTGGCGCATGGCCTGGGTAGCCCGATTAAACTGACTTTTCTGATAATCTACACCACCAACAACTGCCTTAATGTAGTGAGTGCGAGGATCAACCGCCACTAAAGCCATTTGCTCAGCCCGAACTCCGGCTAGGCGTTTAGCAGCATTTTTAACCACTTTTTCGGCAATTTCTTGGGTTTTGAGATCGAAAGTGGTTTGGACGCGCATACCCCCCTTGATCACCGCTTCCCGGCCAAACCGTTGGCTTAATTCCTGCATCACTGTGTCGGTAATGTAGGGGCTGCGACTGCCGCTAAAGGAGGTAATTTCCCCAAGCTTAATCTCTTGTTGCCGGGCAGTGGCCGCTTCTTGAGCCGTAATCCAGCCCAGTTCCTGCATCCGCTCGAGTACCAGGCCTTGGCGTTGTTTGGCAGTTTGAAAATCCACAAAAGGACTAAAGGCTTCGGGGGCCTGGATAATCCCCGCCATCATCGCCGCTTCGGCCAGGGTTAAGTCAGAGGCGGGTTTATTGAAATAGCTCCGGGCGGCGGTTTGTACCCCATAGGTGTTGTGGCCCCAATAGACTTGGTTCAGGTACATCTCCAGAATTTGCTGCTTATCAAATATTTGCTCAAGGCGCAGGGCCAAGACCGCTTCTGAAACTTTCCGTCCGAGGGCTCGCTCTGGGGTTAAGAACAGGTTTTTTACTAACTGCATGGTTAGGGTTGATCCCCCTTCCATGGTTCGCCCAGCGGTTAAGTTCGTCACCAAGGCCCGCCCAATCCCAACCGGGTTAATGCCATGATGTTGATAGAAATGACTGTCCTCAAAAGCAATCACAGCCCGAATCAGATGGGGCGAAATGGCATTCAGGGGGACTACTTCGCGATTTTCTTCATCATGGAGACTCAGGAGTAATGTCCCATTAACATCGTAAATGTGGGTTGTTTCACTGGGAATATAGCCCCGCAGACTCCGCACATCAGGCAAGTTCCGAAAACTAATGGCCAGGCCGAGTAAACCTCCAGCTACCACTGCGCTACCGACCATCGCCACCAGTAATGCGGTTTGGCCTGCCACCTGGAGAACAGAGTGGGAAAACCCGCGCAGGGCAGGACTGGTTTGGCTTTTGGGACTGATGGTATTGGTTGGCACGTTGACTGACCCAATCAAAGATAATCTAGAAGGTCGGGATAAGGAATAGCTGGGGCGTTCCAGGCCGGTCGGAGCGTGTCACTTTATCCGGTTGGTGATTCCGCCTACTCTGGTAGCATAACATTTGCGATTTATTCCCTTAATTGCCCCTCACTTACTGAAATTACTGCTTTGGGAGCGGATAAAACTCCTTGTCCTATTGCTATTGTATTTCCTACTTGTGTGATGACTCATGCTTAATCTAGCCAGGCCTGATGTGTTAAGTCGCTTACAACGGGGAGTGAGTGAGGTTTTCCCCCATAATCCAGATGCTAAAAAATCCGATGAAAACCTTTGGCAATGGGTACAGGAGATTAATCGCCCCCTCCGGGTTAAATTGGGGATTGATCCGACTGGGGCAGAAGTTCATTTGGGCCACAGTATTGTGTTGCGTAAACTGCGGGCGTTTCAGGATGCGGGTCACACGGCCGTCTTGATTATGGGAAATTTTACGGCTCAGATTGGGGATCCAACGGGTAAGTCGGAGGTGCGTCCCCAATTGTCAGCAGAGCAAGTTGCCGCTAATGTAGCCAGTTATTTGGATCAAGTCCGGCCCATTTTGGATTTTGCCACCCCTGGCCGGTTGGAGATTTGCTACAACGCGACTTGGCTTGAATCCCTCAACCTGAGCAAAATTGGTCAGCTTTTAGCCACGATGACGGTGGGGCAGATGTTAGCGAAGGAAGGATTTGCCGAACGATATCACCAAGGACAGCCTGTCTATCTCCATGAGTTTCTTTATCCATTGATGCAGGGCTATGACTCGGTGGCGATTCAGAGTGATCTGGAACTGGGGGGGACGGATCAAAAGTTTAATATTGCCGTGGGCCGAGACCTCCAACGTCATTTTCAATTGCCGCCGCAGTTTGGCCTGTTGATGCCGATTTTGCCAGGTACGGATGGGGTACAGAAAATGTCAAAGTCCCTGGGGAACTATGTGGGCCTGGGGGAAGATGCAATTTCCATGTACTCCAAGCTAGAAAAAGTCCCCGATGCGGTGATTGATCAATATTTTGAACTGCTGACCAATCTCCCCCTAGAGCAACTCCCCGCAGATCCACGTCAAAAACAAAAATTACTGGCCAAGGAAGTTGTGACTCAGTACCACGGAGAAGAGATTGCCCATCAGACCCAGGCCGAGCTAGAGGCGATTGTCCTCTCTGGAGTAAGTCAAAATAGTGAGTTAATTCCTGAGTTTTCCTTAGGAGCAATTAGCTTACCGGTCAAGTTCTTTTATATCCTCGGTCTAACCCCAATTTGCACGAACAGTAGTGAAGCTCGCCGCCAAATTCAAGGGGGAGGTGTTCGCTTAGACGGAGAGAAGATCACCAATGTGGATTGGCAGATCCAGGCCATTGAGGACCTACTGGGCAAAGTTGTGCAAGTGGGCAAGAAAAAGTTTATCCGGTTTACTCCCTAATCTCCCAGACTTTGACAAACCAGGCCCGATTGGCCATTGTCCAGTTGCAGTAAATGCGGTCTCAACCGTGCCAACGCCTCAGTTTCATGTTTGACGAATTGCCAAAACCACGGTAACTTGATGTGGAAAGTCGGATTTAAGGGTTAAGCATTGGAGTCATGGGCATTCAAATTGAAAACGTCTCCAAGCAGTTTGGGAGTTTCCAGGCTGTGCAGCAGGTGGACTTAACCATTGGTAGTGGTTCACTGGTAGCGTTGTTGGGACCGTCGGGGTCGGGTAAATCCACGCTGTTGCGCTTGATTGCCGGCCTAGAAACGCCTGATACGGGGCGAATTTTACTGACGGGTAAGGACGCGACTCATCAAAGTGTCCAGGATCGCAATATCGGCTTTGTCTTCCAGCATTATGCCCTCTTTAAGCACATGAATGTCCGTAAAAATATTGCTTTTGGCCTGGAACTACGCAAAACCCCCAAGGCGAAAATTGATGCCCGTGTGGATGAGTTATTGGAATTAGTCCAACTGGGAGGCCTGGGGAATCGCTATCCGTCCCAACTTTCCGGGGGGCAACGGCAGCGGGTGGCTTTGGCTAGGGCCTTGGCGGTGGAGCCAGAAGTATTGCTTTTAGATGAACCCTTTGGGGCTTTGGATGCCAAGGTGCGGAAAGACCTCCGGGCCTGGTTACGGCGGTTACACGATGAAGTCCATGTCACCACAGTATTTGTTACCCATGACCAAGAAGAGGCGATGGAAGTGGCGGATGAAATTGTGGTCATGAATCAGGGCAAGGTGGAGCAAGTGGGGTCGCCGGCGGAAATTTACGACAACCCAACCAGTCCCTTTGTGATGAGTTTTATTGGCCCGGTCAATGTCCTATCCAGTTCCTCAGGAATATTTAAGCACCAGGCCGAGGCTCCTCAATGTGATATTTTCCTCCGCCCCCATGACATTCTCATTTCCACCTCCCCCAATGGGGTCACGGCTCCAGCGCGGGTTAGTCGAATTATTCATCTGGGATGGGAAATTCAGGTGGAGTTAACGTTGGATGATGGCCAGGTGTTGACCGCCCATTTATCTCGGGAAAACTATGATCAACTGCAACTGAAACCCCAGCAAAAGGTTCACGTCTCCCCGAAAGAGTCTAAGGCGTTTCCGCTCTATTACTCCATTTAGATTTCCCTAGACCTAGGCTCGACCATCTAAGGACAAATTAGACCGCTGGAAACTCGGCCTGGAGTGCATCGTCATAATCATCAGCCAGGGTGGCCACAATGGTAATTCCCCGGGCAATTTCTCCTGGGCCAATTTCAGCCAACGTCCGACTGGTGAGAATCATCACTTGGTGCTCGAAAATGGCAAAGCGGGCCTCCAGGGTCGTTAACCAGTTGAGTTCTAAGAGTTTTGCGTACAGGCCAGTAGGATTAGCGACCGGTAAATTCAGCACAGGCGACCAAGTCGTGATGGTACTGTCGGCCCCAGTCCCCGTGAGTTGGACAAACACAGTCGCGCTACCGTAGGTAAATTTCCAAATCGAACTGTCGTCTGAGTGATTAACAAGGGGATTGCCCGATTGATCCAGGCCAGAAATCACGGTTTCGATAATTTCAAGCGGATTTAAGCCCAACTCTAGACTAGCCTCAGAGTCAGGAGCTAAAGTCGGGGCTATGGGGTCTAAGGTCATAGGAGAGCGTTATCCAAAGTCATCATTCACTAGCTTATCGGGGCCTGGAGAATCCCCTCTCAAGATTTTGAAAAAGTTCAGATTTGCTGAGAGATCTCCGCGCCGTTGAATTTAGCCAAATGGAAAAATAAGCACTAGAGTAGAGGTCGGAAGACGCGATCAGAATCATAAATTCCAGTTGAAACCCTAGATAAATACTATGTTGGCCTGTGTTTGGAGTGCATCACTGTTGGGAATTGAAGCCTTGCGGGTCGGGGTCGAGGTGGATGTTTCCGGGGGATTACCGGGGATTGTGGTGGTTGGTTTACCGGATGCGGCCGTGCAGGAAGCTAGAGAACGGGTCAAGGCGGCAATTCGGAATGCCGGGTTTGCTTTTCCGATGCGGCGAATTGTCGTCAACTTAAGCCCAGCCGATTTAAAAAAAGAAGGGCCCAGTTTTGATTTGCCGATTAGTATTGGAATTTTGGCAGCGGCGCAACAGGTGAGTGGGGAGTTATTGGGGGATCATCTGTTTCTGGGGGAGCTATCTCTGGATGGGGCATTACGGCCAGTTGCAGGGGTTTTACCCATTGCGGCCACGGCACAACAGTTGGGAATTAGGGGTTTGATTCTTCCGGCGGCGAATGTCAACGAGGCTTCAGTCGTGGCGGGCTTAAAAGTCTATGGCTTTAATCATCTGAGTGAAGTTGCCAATTTTCTCAATGATCCGAGTCAATACCAGGCCCCGTTGTTCACCCATCCAGCCGAAGCTCCCAGCCAACTGATTCCCACCAGTCATTTAGATTTACAGGATGTCAAAGGCCAAAGCCATGCCCGCAGAGCTTTAGAAATCGCCGCGGCGGGAGGTCATAATCTTGTCTTTGTCGGACCACCAGGGAGTGGGAAAACCATGTTGGCGAGACGTTTGCCGGGAATTTTACCCCCCTTGAGTTTTGAGGAAGCCTTAGAAGTCACCAAAATCTACTCGGTTGCTGGCCTGATTAAAGAACGGGGCACATTGATTAAAGATCGGCCCTTTCGTAGTCCCCATCATTCCGCCTCTGGCCCAGCCCTAGTGGGGGGAGGGAGCTATCCCAGGCCTGGGGAAATTTCCTTAGCCCATCAGGGGATTTTATTTCTCGATGAATTGACGGAATTTAAGCGCGATGTCTTGGAATTTTTGCGTCAACCCCTCGAAGATGGAGCCGTGACCATTTCCCGCACTCGCCAATCCGTATCCTTTCCGGCCCAATTTACCCTAGTAGCTAGCACTAATCCCTGCCCCTGTGGCTATTTTGGGGATCCAGTCCAGGCCTGTACCTGTTCACCCCGACAACGGGAGCAATATTGGGCCAAGTTATCGGGGCCGTTGATGGATCGGATTGATTTGCAAGTCACCGTCAGCCGCCTGAAACCAGAAGAAATTACCCGTCAATCTGGGGGAGAAGCTTCAACCCATATCCGCCAACGGGTCGAAACAGCCCGCCAAGTGGCCCAGGCCCGGTTTGAGCAAGATAAGAAAGTTCGCTGTAATGCCCAAATGCAGAGCCGCCACTTACGGAAATGGTGCCAGTTGGATGAGGCATCTCGGAATTTACTAGAAGCAGCGATTCGGAAACTTGGATTATCTGCTCGGGGAACCGACCGGATTTTGAAAGTCGCCCGGACAATTGCTGACTTAGCCGGCAGTGATCTGATTCAACCGAGCCATGTGGCTGAAGCAATTCAATACCGTACAATCGATCGAGTTCAATAATGTATTAGATTATAAAAAATAAATTCAAGCATCCTAAATTTACTATGACAGGCTTATTTTGATTTCTCTGCATAGTATCAATGCTTGTTTCAACTTGCGGCTAAATCCTGAGGATATCTAAAGCCCATCTATTCTCTATCGCTGGATATCACCTTGCAACGTCATCTTGACAGGTCTTAATAAATTCAAATAATTCATTGATTGTCTGTTTCTAGCTGATTTCCATCATTCTCTATTTATAAACGGATTGTTTTCATCTTAAATGCATTGACTCATCACTTAATTGAGATATGCGCTTAACTTTGGCATTACTTATGCTTAACCTTAGCTTGTTAAGTTTTAATCGAAAATGAAAGGCTATTAATGCGAATCGCTCTGTTGATCAAATTAAATTTTGGGGGATGGGACAGTGTTAGAGTTGCAGGAACAGGCTGAAAATTCTGATTTCTCTGGCGAATTATTTACAACTGACCCTGCTCTATCCCTCCTGACAACATGCACAAGTCAACTCAGCGCCGAAGTAACCTGTCGTGAGATGTTGGATTATTTCCAGGCCCGCCCCGAGTTACCCGGCATCATTGTTCTAGAGGTTGATCAACCGATTGGAATTATTCCCAGGAATAAACTATTTGCAAAACTAATCAAGCCCTATTGGCGGGATATGTTTAATAAACGATCTGTTAAAGCCTTGCTAGAAGATGAAGATTTTAATAACAAGCCAACTATTCTTCCCCATACTAGTTTGTTATCAGAAGTAATTGCGGCGGCTCTTTCTCGTCCATTGCATTGTCAACTCGATCCGATTATTTTGGCTGATAATAAAGATTATTTATTACTCGATTGTCAATCTTTTTTGTTGACGCAGTCCCATATCTTCCAAACATTCCATACTCACATGGGTCATCTCCGGCAAGAAAACATTCACTTAACCAGTCAATTAACTGAAAGCTTGGAAAAATTTCAGGCCCTGCAAACGCAATTAGAACACCAGGAATCGACAGATCGTTATCGTCAACAAATTTTGGAACATCAAAACCGTGAATTACGCAGTCAAGTAAATGATATTCGTAATCAATACAATCAACTATTGAGTGTTGTCCAGAAAGTGTCACAGCAGAGTCAAATCGCCCTGCAAGTCACAACAGTCTCTGCCAACAATCTCAGCCAAGAACTCAATCAGGTGTTTCGCTTTAATGGCACATTGGAACAAGAACTGATCATTATGGAAAAAGCATCATCTGAAATTGAATATATTAGCCGCCAAGTTAAACATTTAGCATTGCAGGCCAGTTTAATTATTGCCCGATCCGGGGGACAGTTTAATTCCTTTAGTTTTATTACATCTGAAATCAATAAGTTGGGTGACCAGTGCTTTGACGCTAACAAACAATTGTCTGGCCTGGCGAATCGGTTACGGCAACGTCTTCCAGAATTAGCCCAAGCGGTACAAGTTGGAGATGGAACCACACGAGATTTAGTCAATCAAATAAAGCCAATGAAGGCTATCTTACAGGAACTTGCTCTTGCGACTCAACAACTGGAAATAACATCCGTTAACTAGGACTATTCACTAGGGGAAGGGGAAGCAGTCAGGTTTTGCCAATTGCCCAGACAATTGCTGATTTAGCTAGGAGTGGTGTTAATCAACCGAGCCATGGGACTGAAGGGATTCAATGTCGAACGAACGATAAACTATTGATCGATTTTAGTAATATCCATGCCAAAATTACTATTTCCTTGCCAAGTCAAATAGCTTAATCAAGGATTGGAAAAAACTACAATTTTGATTGCTATAGTTTGGTTCCTTCTCTTTGAGAGCTTCATTACTGACCTTAACTAAATCCTTAAGAGAGTTATTTTCTAGCCATTTTCCAAGCTTTACATCCAAATAGTCAGGAGGAGGATGACCACCATAATTTTTAGGTGACCATCGAATGAAATCTTCAAACATTTCTAAAGGAAGAAGGACGGTACTAATTTCACCACCATTCTCAGCTAGAAAAATTGTTTGATACTTAAAGGAATAACCAGACCAACGTATTGTATCTAATCTATTATTAGTCATTAGAGATAGATTATCTAAGACACAATTGTGTACTGGGTCGGGGTTTTTATTTCGATGTGCTAACCACCAATAAACATTATGGCGAACAAACAAATACCCTCCGTTATCTTCACAGATTTCTACTTCTACGTCATTAACGACTGGGAAATATCGCTTCTGAATTATTTTTATATTGGTAACGTCAGTTAAATTACTGGAATGGTCAGGCATTATCTTAGTCATCAGTATTCCTCATACTTAAAGGAAAGGATATGACGTATTTTAGCTAACTCCCACTAATTTTTACTGTGGCGACTACCTTAAGGATGGGGTTCAAGCGTCTATAATTTGCAATGTTTGGAGAGTTGGATCGGAAGCTCCAGCAATGATGCCGCCGGCCTGTTGGATTGCCAGGAGTTGGGCCATGATCGGCTCTGTAATCAACTCCCCTGGAAATAGCCACGGAATTCCCGGCGGATAGGGGCAAATCCACTCAGCACTAATTTGATTGATAGCCTGGGCCTGGGGTACTTGTTGTTGAAGTCCCAAAAAGGCAGTCCGGGGATCAACAATTGGCGTTGTGATTGGCCCTAGAGAGGGAGATATTTGACCCATTTGATTCAGGGTTTGCCATTCTTGGGTATATAAATACTTTTGCCCATAATTTTCCGCCATCGTTTCAATGAGTTGCCCCCAACTTTGGACTAAGGCATTGATGTCAGCACGAGTATGGCCCAGACCCAGGAGAAAGGTTAAATAATTCAGGGTCGGGAGTTCCCCAATGAGGTGATGGGATTGTGTCAAATAGTCATCAGCCCGATAACCCGTAATCTTTAATGGCCATGTCCCCAAGGTAACGCGAGTCGGGTCTTTAGTAACACCTGCTGGTAGGAATTCAGCCGATAATTGAATTGCACTGGGAAGATTATCTAAGGCCTGGTTCAAATCATCAACTAACCCTAAAACAGAGGCCCAAAGTGATTCCCCTTCCGTTGCCATTTGCTCGCGGGCCACGTCTAAGGATGCTAATAGTAAATAACTGGGGCTAGAGGATTGTAAAACTCGTAAACACTGGCTGATTCGGGTTGGAGATACACGCCTGCCTTGGTGGTGGAGCATTGCAGCTTGAGTGAAGGCAGACAGGGTTTTATGGGTACTGTGAATAACCACATCGGCCCCGGCCTGGATGGCACTCATGGGCAACTGGGGATGAAACTGAAAATGGCTGCCGTGGGCTTCATCAACAATCAGGGGAATATTTTGCTGATGGACAACCTCAACAATCTGAACTAAATCAGGACAAAGGCCGTCATAGGTTGGCGAGATGACTAAAACGGCTTTTGTGTCTGGATATTGCTTTAAGGCGGCTTGAATCTGCTCAGAATTTAAGGGCAATGCCAGGCCCCAAACGGGATCATAGTCAGGTGTAATCAAAGCTGGCCTGGCCCCCGCCAGAATCATCCCACTCAAAACCGACTGGTGGATCGTGCGAGGAACCAGGATCCGATCTCCAGGCCCACAGGTTGCCATGATCGCCGCACTGATGCCCACTGTTGAACCATTAATTAAAAACCAAGTCTTTTCGGCTCCAAAGGTCTCGGCAGCTAGGTTTTGGGCCTGAGCAATGATTGCGGTGGGAGCAGCCAGATTATCCAGGCCTGGGATTTCCGATAAGTCCAGTTGTAGGCCAGTGATTCTCCAGGCATCGGCTAGATCAGGATGAATCCCTTGCCCGCTATGATGGCCGGGGGTATGAAAGCCTCGATAATTGCCTTGGGAGTGGTGTAAGAGCGCATTCAGAATGGGCAAATGCGGCAAAGAATCAGCCATTGGGTCAGAATTTAATTGATGTTCACCGGTTCAAATTCATAAGGCCCCATCAATGCTCCCCACAACCCTTGCCCCGTGACTGGATCCACGCCCCGGTCATAACTCCAAAATTTTTCAGCCGTGACCCGAAAGCCTAAAACAACTTGCCGTTCTTGGCCTTGATATTGAAAACAACACCGGGAGGTGGCGGGGAGGATGGCGTGAAAGCCCTGGTCAGAATATTCCACAGTCAAAACACACCCAGGCAAGGGATCAAGGTCAGATTCTCCCAGGCCCTGCAAACGACTTGGAGCCATCCCTGCCCCGGCCCACTGACTGGGAGACTTGCAGGCCCAATAGTGAATTTGCAGAGGCTCTGGCTGAATCACTAAAATCCGTTGCCGATAGGGTTTATCTAAATAGAGGGCATTTGCCTGTTCCGCAAAAATCGCCCGCTGTCCCTGAATCCCCTGGGGAATGGCCCGTTGCCAAAGCCGGAGATGGACAAACCAAGTGGGCTGATTCTGGGCCTGGGCTTGATTCTGAAATTCACCCGTCAACCACTCGTAAAGTTGGGCCGCAATTGCCTCTGACTTGGATAAATCACTCATAATCCCTCAGGTTGAAGACTGGGACCAGGCCCGATGATTCAGTAAGGCATTGATGACTTGGATTCCCCGCAATTGATTACTCAGAGGTAGATGACCGCGGGGCGCACTTAAGTCCCAAGTAAATTCACCCGGCCAGCGCGTCCACTTTTTGCCCTGTCGCCAATTAATTTTTTCCCAGAGTTGTGACCAGTTTTGACCCAGGCCGAGCCAGATTTGCCGTTGTACCGAATACCCAAACTTACCTTGGGAGTGGGCTAACCAGAGATGATCAATCGTTAATAAATCCGGGATGGGAAACTGTTCAACCTCCGTAAAGTACAACCAACCTCGTTTTTGTGCCGCCGGCCCTGCCAATTGACAGAGTAACTTGAGAGTTAAATCGTCCGCCGCCTGGTAGTCATGGTGCTGTAAAAGCTGCTGGAGGGGTTGATAATCTAAGCCTTTTTCAGATAATAAGGGGACAATTCCTTGGGGATACTGGTCAACGAGGGCAGATTTAATCTCGGCATCTCCCAATTCCGTTAGTAATTCATAGGCCCGGCCCTTGACTCCCCAGGCCCAGGTTGCGGTTTTTAAGAGTTCGAGCAGCTTCTCCCCCCCATCCGGCATGAGTGCGCTGAGATCATCTAGGGCCTGGAGTTGGCGTTTTTCGTTACTGCTCGTCAGTTGCGTAGTGAGGGATGTCAGTAAATCGGTATCTGAGGCCATAGGGTTAGGTGGGGTTAGGACAGGCGGCTTGGAGAATCCGGTTAATAATGCCAGAGGTGGAACTGGTCACTTCGACTTGGACTAACTGGATCCTACCGCCATAGGCCTGGACTGCGGGGGTTTCCGGTAAGGTCTCTAGGGAATAATCGCCCCCTTTGACATAAATATCCGGTTGCAGGGCCTGGATCAGGATTGTGGCGGTTGGCTCAGAAAAAGTCACCACAGCACTCACGGCTTCTAAGGCAGCTAAGACTTCGGCCCGTTGGCTTTCGGGAATGATCGGTCGCGGGGGGTGGCCGGGCTGATGGGGTTTAATGCCAGCTACAGATTGATCACTATTCAAACCCACCAGTAAGGTTTTCCCGAAACTCCGGGCCGTAGTTAAGTAGCGCACATGGCCGACATGGAGGAGATCAAAACAACCATTGGTAAATACCAGCGGTCGCCAGGCCTGAGGATTTTGGTTAATGGCAGCTTGTAAGGCACTGAGGGAATAAATTTTGGCGTTGAGGGCAATCACTTCGGATGACATGGGCAGGATTTGCAGGGGGCCGGGCAAGCCGCCTAAACGAAACTGTTACCCTATTTACTATAAGCGGAATCTCTCACTGGTCATTCTTGGCGTTAGCCCTATGGTTGCCTCTCCCCCTACCTCCACGGACTCATTAACCTTTGCCGAATACTGCCAATTTCAACCCCCTGATGATCACCGCTATGAGTTATTTCGGGGAGTCCTCATCCAAATGCCGACCCCAACCACGCAACACGTCAACATATCCCATTTTTTGGTCTATCAATTTCAGCAGGCCATCTCCAATGCCGGCCTAGACCTGATTGCCAGAACCGATACGGGAGTCAGAACCGAGGCCGCCTCATCCCGAATTCCGGATGTTGTAGTTTGTAGTCGGGAGCTTTGGCAAACCTTAACTCAGCGGGGCGGGGCCGGTATCTTTGACTTGACGGAAACTCCGGCCTTAGTGGTAGAAGTTGTCAGTGAAAATTGGCGAGAAGACTATATTCGCAAACGGGCCGAGTATGCCATAATCACCATTCCCGAATACTGGATTGTGGATCCCCAACGGCAACGGGTGTGGGTGTTAACGGATCCCGATAATCCCGATGGTTACAGCCGCCAAGAATTTCAAGGGACAGACCAGATCATCTCTAACCTGTTTCCTAACTTGACCTTAAGGGCGGCGGAAATTCTTGACCCTGTTTTCGTGGAGGATTTAGTTCGTCAAAGCAAAGAAACTCAGGACACACTCCGGACTCAACTGGAATTAGAAACCCAACGGGCCGATCAAGAAAAGTTACGGGCCGAAACTGCTGAAGCTGAACTGGCCAAACTCCGATCCCAGTTGGGGCAACCCTCCTAAGCCAGGCCTGGTTTCTCGGCATCATTCACGACAGCAAAACCGATGACACCTCTGCTCACTCCATACGAACAAAAACAACTGCGGGCCATTCAAATCTGGCTCCATCATCACGAAACTCCCTTTTCCCAGGCCCTAGCTACGGCACTACATCCCCTTGAGGACTCACTGATCCATAGCATCCCCGCCGAATTGATCGAACAATTACACCAGGCCTGTGATCAACTCACAGCTAACTGGCAAGGGGATTGGGCCTTCCTGCAAACATACTTGACCAAAGCTAAAACTTGGGCAGACCTCCGTGATGGAGATTTAGAGACCTGTGATCGAATTGCTACAGACATTCAAAACATTGCCCAAGGAAAAGCAGCCCTAGAAGCGGGATTCACGAGTTTGTTAGAGGGCCTGGGGGAAATTGCCAATGTTGGGTTGATGATCTTGCTCAGTTTGACGATGATTCAACGGATGGGGCTGGCCTATGGATTCCCCCCCGATACCCCAGCCCGGAAAGGTTGTATTTGGGGAATTTTAGCCCTTAGCCTGGCTGACTCCCCAGAGGAACGCCAAAGACTCTTACAACGGATGGCCAGATCTCAGTCAGATTTGTACCAAGCGGCTGTCACCCAATTGCTAGACAAATCTATAGAAGATGCGGCCGAAGAATCCACGAGTGCCCTTTTGGAGCGAATTTTAGTCGCCTTTGCGGCAGAGTTAGGGGGGGAAGCAATTCCAGTGATTGGAACATTTTTAGGAATTAGGGCCAGCACAGACTTAATGCAGTCGGTCGGAGAAACGGCTCACCGGGCCTGGCAACTCCGCTGGTTGGTCTATCATCAAAAACTAATCCCCCAGCCGGCCCCGAATTTGATACCATAAGTTCAGTATTCGCAATCATAAACAACTCTTTATAGACACAATTAGGAGATAAAATCATGGATTGGCGTGTCTTAATTGTCTTGCTGCCGGTTTTACTTGCTGGGGGTTGGGCTGTGAAAAATATCCTCCCCTCTGCCCTCAAGCAACTTCAAACTGCTCTGAATAAAATTAAATAGGTTTCTATCTTTATAACTGCATTCCAGCCGCCAAGGCCAACGCCAACGCATCGGCTGCATCATCGGGACGGGGAAGTTTTTCCAAGTTTAACTCCCGTTGGACGGCGGCTTGGACATCTTGCTTCGTGGCTCTGCCATATCCGGTCAGGGCTTGTTTTACTTGGGGTGGAGAGAATTCAACAATCGGAACCTGGGCCTGGGTAATGGCGAGCAAAATCACGCCCCGGGCCTGGGCGACTTGGATCGTATTCCCCATTTTATAGAAGAATAATTTCTCGATAGAAATTAAGGTTGGCTGGGTTTGACGAATAAGGGTGGTTAAGTCGCAGTAAATCATTTCAAGACGGCTACCTAGTTCGGTCTTGGCGGGCGTTTGAATCACTCCAAAGTCAATCATGCGGAGTTCTGCGGAATCATCCCATTGAATACAGCCATAGCCGATGGTGGCCAGGCCAGGGTCTAAACCAAGAATGCGAGGCAGAGGCAAGGGTCGTTACAATGAGACAATAATGCTAACTTATTCAGAATAATCGGTTTAAGAACTGTCCCGCGGGCATGATGATTCCTAGTTTTATTCCTCACTTGGCCTGGTTAGATGCTGCTTGGGATGGAATTTTTTCCACTCAGGGGGTGATGATTCTCCTCTTAACCCTTTACGGTGGGGCGATGTGGGTATTTCTTTCCAGCGCGCCTAAGGTTTATACCCTGATGGTCTCGGACTTAGAACAGGCCCGCAAGTTTTACGAAGAGGAATTACGTCTATCGGTGGCGGATGTTCCCCTGCACTATTACTACAACTATGAACAAACCCTAGGCGTTGCTTCTCTCGATCCCCTCTACATTCCTTCTGCCATTAGCTACAACCAAAATCAGCCGCCCCGGCCCAGTGATGGCCTGTGGTATCAACTCAAGAAAAATACCCAGTTACACATCATCAGTGGGGCCAACTACGGCGAAAAAAGTCGGCAGCGCCATGTTTGTTTTGATCGGGAATGTCTCAAACAACTCCTGAAGCGAGTCCAGACTTACCACATTCGCTATAAACTCCGGCGGGAAGAACCCCTCAACTTTCTGGTCAAGGACTATACCGGACAGGTGATTGAATTGGCGGAGATTTCCCCGAAGTGACCTCAGACTACTCTTTAGACCTAAGTCAAATTCAACCCCGTGGGCATTTACTCACGGAACAGGCCAATCCTGCCAGCCAAAATTTGGATCAGTTGTCGCCCCTGGAGTTCGTTGACCTCTTTAACCAAGAAGATCAAAAGGTTTTAGCCGCCATCGCCCAGGCCAGAGAAGTCATTGCCCAGGCCATCACCGCAACAGCCAATCGCTTACGGCAAGGGGGACGACTGTTTTATATTGGGGCCGGAACCAGTGGTCGTTTGGGCGTGTTAGATGCGGCTGAATGTCCCCCCACGTTTTGCAGTCCGCCGGAGATGGTGCAGGGAATTTTGGCGGGTGGGACGGCGGCGTTGATCAAGAGTTCCGAAGCCTTGGAAGATCGGGCTAGGGATGGGGCCGCAGCCATAGATGAGCATCACATTGGCCCCCGAGATGTTGTGGTTGGAATTACGGCCGGGGGAACAACTCCCTATGTTCAAGGCGCAATTACGGCGGCCAATACCCAAAGTGCCCTGACAATTTTCCTGGCCTGTGTCCCCCAATCCCAAGTCTCTACGGATGCCGCCATTGATATTCGCCTCTTAGTTGGCCCAGAACTACTCACCGGATCAACGCGCCTCAAAGCCGGAACTGTGACCAAAATGGTCTTGAATATGCTCTCCACGGGGGTGATGGTGCAACTGGGGAAAGTCTATGGCAATCGGATGGTGGATGTTTCTGTCACCAATAGCAAACTTTTTGACCGGGCCGTGCGCATCATTACGGACTTAACCGGGTTAGAGCGGGAATCAGCGGCAGAACTCCTGCGCAAAAGTGATCAACGGGTTAAAGTAGCCCTGTTAATGCACTGGACAAATTTAGACCGAGAGGCAACCCAGGCCCTGCTCGATCACCACCATGGCCAACTCCGCCCGGCCCTGAATGCCTTTCAAGTCAGCCAGTCTTAAAGTTTCATGTCTCCTTTAGGTCAAATTAAGATTGTCTTGGTTGAACCGGCTGGGGCCTTGAATGTGGGGTCTGTGGCCCGAGTAATGAAAAACATGGGCCTGGGGCAGTTGGTCTTGGTTAATCCCCGTTGTGATCCCTTGGGAGAGCAGGCTCGCTTAATGGCGGTTCATGGGGCTGAAATTCTAGAAACGGCCCAGATTGTCGAAGATTTACCCACTGCTCTCATCGGTTGTTCCCAGATTATGGCTACGGTGGGGCGAGATCTGGATACGGACATTCCTCTGGAGACCCCCCGCCAAGCCTTGCCGGATCTTCTCCGTTGTCCAGCCGCGATTATATTTGGGCGCGAGGATCATGGCCTCACCAATCAAGAAGTAATGCTGGCTCAACGTCTGATCCAAATTCCCACGAGTTCAACCTACCCATCCTTGAATCTAGCCCAGGCCGTGGGCGTATGTTGTTATGAGTTATGGCAAGCTCAGGCAGACCAGTCGGCACTTGGACGTGAGCAGTCGGGCCAATCACCTTCAACGGCTTCCTTTGAGGACTTAGAGGGATTTTATGGCCATTGGCAATCACTCCTGCTGAAAATCGGTTATCTTTATCCCCATACTGCCCCTAGTCGGATGGCAAAATTACGGGGCCTGGTCAACCGGAGCCAACCCACGGCAGCAGAAATTGCCCTCTTGCGGGGGATGTTGCGACAAGTTTCCTGGGCCATTGAGCACCTGCCAAGCCAGCGTTAAGACCCTTAATGTTCATTTCTTGTGTGGAGAGTCAAGGTAACACTACATGGCCAAACCGTCCCCTCGCCAGAATCGTCGTTTCCAACAGGCCAAAGTCCGTCAATCTCCTGCTTCTCCCCGTCCCCCCCTGTCTGCTACAACGACTCAAGCGCACCCCAAATCTACCCGCCCCCCCCAAAACAAGATAAAATCTCGGCCCAAAAGCAACATTGTTAGTTTTCCGACTAAACACATCCAGGCCCCAAGTCCAGCCGACACCCCCCGCAAACCGCAAACCCTTTGGAGCTTAATCTTAAAATTCGGAATTGTGGCCACTGCGTTGACGGCTATGGCTGGAACTGGACTCTCGGTTCTAAAACCAGAACTCAAGGCCCAAACCGAAACCACTCCAGCGGCATTAGCTCAGTTAGATCTTCCCGAATTGTCCCCATTACCCCCGGAAAAACCCTTGACCCAGGTGGAGAAAACGATCCAGAACTGGTTTGCCGGTAAAAAACAACTCCAAGGTGGGGCCTATTTCTTGAACTTAACCACCGGGAACAGTGTCAATGTTGACGGAACTCAGATTGTCGCAGCGGCAAGTACGATTAAAGTCCCAGTCTTAGTCGCTCTATTCCAGGCCCTCGACCGTGGTGAAATTACCCTTGAGGAACCCTTAACCATGCGGCCGGATTTAGTTGCCGGAGAAGCAGGGACGATGCAATATCAAAAGCCAGGGACAAAATTTTCCACCCTCGAAACTGCCGAATTGATGATTTCTATCAGCGATAACACAGCCACGAATATGTTGATTGACCGCCTTGGTGGAGCCACGATCTTGAATGATCAATTTGTCCAATGGGGCCTGGAGCATACGGTCATTCATAACCCTTTACCCGATATGGAAGGCACAAATACCACTACCCCCAAAGACCTTGCGATTCTGATGGCCCGGATTGCCCAAGGGGATTTAGTTTCCACAACCAGCCGCGAAAAACTCCTGGGGATTATGCGGACAACGGTGACGAATACGCTCCTTCCACAGGGCCTGGGGCCGGGTGCGAAAATTGCCCACAAAACCGGGGATATTGGCACGTTTGTCGGGGATGCTGGCCTAATTGAAATGCCCAATGGTCAACAATATGTGGCAGGGATTATGGTTAAACGTCCCTACAATGACCCCCAAGGTACAGAGCTAATTCGGCAAATTTCCCGTCTCACCTACCAGGCCTATAGTCGGGTCAACCCATCCCATCAATAAAAAAGGCATCCCCCTGGACACCTTCTAAAATTATTTTTCGATGTTTTAGTTGAGGAGATTAACTCAAATCAACTCGCTTTAGCAGTCAAAGTAGAGTTCAAACTCATAGGGATGGGGAAGTTTGCTCAGGGGCTTGACTTCACCTTCCATCTTCATGGCCACCCAGTTATAGATAAAGTCTTCTGGGAAAACACCACCAGCGGTAAGGAACTCATGATCTTTTTCCAGGTTTAGCAAGGCTTCACCCAAGTTAGCTGGGGCTTTGGGGATTTTAGCTAATTCTGCTGGATCCATCTCATAGATGTCCACATCCAACGGCTCACCGGGATCAATCTGATTTTTAATCCCATCCAGGCCAGCGCAGAGCATCGCCGAGAAGGTGAGGTAAGGATTGCTAGAGGCATCAGGACAACGGAACTCTAAGCGTTTGGCCTTGGGATTAGACCCAGACAAAGGAATCCGAATCGAAGCGGAACGATTACCAGCAGAGTAGGCCAAGTTGACAGGAGCTTCAAAGCCAGGTACCAGACGCTTGTAGGAATTAACCGTCGGGTTGGTAAAGGCCAAGAGAGACTTAGCGTGTTTAATCAAGCCACCGATAAACCAAAGGGCCGTTTGGCTTAAGCCAGCATATTTGTCGCCAGCAAAGAGGGGTTGACCGTTATTCCAAATGGACATATGGCTGTGCATCCCCGTGCCATTGTCGTCATAGATCGGTTTGGGCATGAAGGTTGCGGTTTTGCCATATTTGCGAGCGACGTTTTTGACCACATATTTATAGGTCATCACATAGTCCGCAGCGTGAACCAAGTCAGAGAACCGAATCCCCAACTCGCACTGACCACCGGCTGCCACTTCATGGTGATGTTTTTCAATCGGAACACCACATTTAGCCATCGTCAGGAGCATTTCCGTCCGAATGTCCTGTAATCCATCAGAAGGTGAGACTGGGAAGTAACCCCGTTTTTTACCGATGGTATAACCCACACCACCTTCTTTACCGGAGTTCCAAGGGCCTTCATCGGAATCAATAAAGAAGTAGGCTTCATGGCCGGATTGCTTGTAGCGGACTTCATCAAAAATGAAGAACTCTGGCTCAGGCCCACAATAGACCTTGTCACCAACTCCAGAGGCAATTAAATAATCCACCGCTTTTTGGGCAATGGAGCGGGGATCCCGTTCATAGAGTTGCTGGGTACGAGGATCAACAATGGTACAAACCATGCTTAGGGTGGGAATTTCCATGAAAGGATCCATCCAGGCTGTGGTTGGGTCGGGGACCATCGCCATATCCGAAGCTTGAATCGACTTCCAACCCTTGATACTTGAACCGTCAAAGGCGACACCACCCGTATTCACAAAAGAATCTTCGTCAATTAAGCTTTTGTGGAAGGTGCAGTGCTGCCAAATCCCAAACAAGTCAACAAACTTTAAGTCAATTAACTCAATATTGTTATCCTCAATGTACTTAAGGACTTCTTGTGCGGTTTCTGCCATATACCAGTTTTTACCTCAGAGACATTTTTACTTGGCTAGCAAAGATCATGCCTTGACTAATGCAAACATCCACACAGGCAATCCGTTTCTTTATTCAAAGCCTTTGCCAAAGCCTCCATCCCTACGAATCTAGGCCCAAGTGCTGAGATAAAATGTATAAATTGTTACTAAACCCTGTGGCTACACCGCCTTGTATTACAGTCTTTCCTGAATGAGTCGGAGTTGGCCGGGATTAGCGGGGATCGCTGGGCTGGGGATGCTGATCACAAATATGGAGATAAATTTAATTATTCCATGTATAGAAACTGTTCATGGATACGCAAGGTTCTGGGGTAGCGTGTCAGTTATTTGTAAAGTTTTGTCATGAATCTGGGGAATTTAAGTCGGGAGTTTTCAATCCGGCCAACCCCGCATGATAAACTAGGGGAAATTTTGATTAGCTGCAAAGTCCAGTCAGGCCTGGGTTTTAGCCACTTTAGGATAAAGATTTGATTCTTCTTGAATCACATAAGTCTTGCCCCAATTCTGGTTAAGGCTGTCCTGAATGTAGTTATTCAAGGTTAAGTTGATTAAATTTATTTTTGACATCGTGGGAGCAACTGAATTTATGCGGGATGCCGTCACCACTCTGATTAAAAACTATGATTTAACCGGCCGCTACTTGGATCGGGATGCGGTAGATACCTTGCGTTCATATTTTGCTACAGGTTCTGCCCGAGTGCAGGCGGCGGGTGTAATCAACTCGGATGCGGCGGGGATTGTCAAAGAAGCAGGCTCCCGACTTTTCAACGAGTTACCAGAATTAATTCAGCCCGGTGGAAATGCTTACACCACCCGCCGTTATGCCACCTGTTTGCGGGATATGGACTATTATCTTCGCTATGCGACCTATGCTCTAGTGGCTGGGGATGTGGATGTCTTGAATGAGCGGGTTTTGGAAGGTCTGCGGGAAACCTACAATTCCTTGGGCGTGCCCATTGGCCCCACAGTCCGAGGGATTCAGATCATGAAGGAAATTATCCAAGAACGGTTGAGCGCGGCTGGTGTGACGGTTGGTGGTTTAATTGATCAACCCTTTGACCACATGAGTCGGCAACTGAGTGAAATTAGCATTTAACGTTCAATCGCTGAATTATCTGAACCCTGACTTCCTAGTTTATCTGAGGGCTACCCTGGTCTATATGGCTGGGGTTTATTTTTGCCTCTCAGGATACCAGGCCCAGTATCCCAACCAATATGCCAATCACGCCGCTGGCAATGGCCCCAAGGGTGGTGTAGGTTATGATGTTTTGGGTGTGGTTTGTTAAGGTATCTTCGGATTTAAGGGAGATAAAAAACTTACGTCCTTTTTGCTGGGGCTTGCCAATCACTAATTCTCCAGTTTGATCGCTGGCTTCTCCGACAATGAGTACCTGTCTGTCCAAAGGTAAGATTGATTCCTGATAGCGATACCCTAGGGTGCGGCCTCCCCCGGAACCTACAGCAATGTCTAGGTTGAGTGAGAAGCCCCCAAAAGAGAGGCGATTACTGTTACCTTCTGGGCGAAATTCGTTCAGGACTTGGATGGTTTCAAACCCTGCGCCCTCTGGATCAATATGGACGGTTCCTTGGGCATCTTGGAGGAAAAAGGGAATGGATTGAGTGTTGCTGCTGATGGTGTCGGATCGCCGTTCTGTGCGCCATTCTGTCCGTCCTTCACTGTCTTCAGAGCGAACCCGTTCTTCATATTCCCGAATCACTTGCATGGAGTAGTACACACAGGGCATTTGCTTTAGTTCAGAGATTAAAGGATGCTCCGATTTAACGCGCCCGTAGAGCTTGACATACTCCCGTAGGCTTCCGCCCCCAATTTCCGTGGCTACATCAGCGGCAAGTTGTTGGATGCTCTGGCTGTTAACCAAGTTGGCGAGTTTCAGGCTCCGTAATCTCAGACGATAGTGGCGTTGGACAAAAAATAAAACCACGGCTGCAATCAGTAAAATCGCTGAGATAAAAAGCATAGATGTCACGCCAAACTAGATTGAATTAGGTTTCAAGAGCTATAGCGTTACGTAGGCTGTTTGGAGAGAGTAGAACTGTCAAAAAGACTGCCCACCAAGGATTTTCTGACTTGTCTCCCTCTCACCCGAAATGAGTCACACTATATCAGGAACCATGATCACAATAGCCATGCTATTTCATTAGACCATTCTTAGAAAAGAGAAGGCTGACTGGCCAGGCCTGGGTCTTCTATGGCGGCTTTTTTGAAGGTAAGGCTGACCATACTTTAGATCAAAATATTCAGTCTGTTGGGAACCATCCAATAAACCTGAGATTGTGAGAATTTGAATTTTGGGCTAGGTTTTGCCATTTCCTGCTTGATCAAATCCGGCGTTGGCTGCTTCTTTCTTCCCTTATTTTATCTGTCCTCTACTAAAAGATACTATCCAAATGGCTATGTTACCCATCCAGAGTAAGAGAGCATAGAGCGACCAGAGGGAGAGTTTCTAATGTTAGCACCAGGGGCTTGGGTTTAATCTAGTTTTTAGCGCGCGGGCGAGATGATTTGAGTTGATTGACTCCCCGCTGATGAATCCTTTGACCAGGCCTGGTTGCAGTTAGAAAATAATGTGATAAAAACTGACCCTTAGTTTTCTAGCTGGACAGGCCAAAGGCCATAACTGAGAACTTGGGCCAATAGTTGCTTCACCAAGGGCAATTTGAGCAGCAAGGGCGGCGTAACGCTTTGGCCAGGTTGGAGGGCAGGGGAGATAATTTGTTTTTGAATCACGGCTTGGAGGGTTTGAATCAGACGCACGGGGAGAAACCGCTGTTTTTGGATGGCCGCTAAGTCTTGGGTGGTAATCTGCCCAGATTTGAGGGGTTGCGTCAGGTATTTAGCACAGGCCATCGCATCTTGAATGGCGTAGTTAATCCCCACCCCCGCTACGGGAGACATGACATGGGCCGCATCCCCAATTAAAACCAGGCCGGGGACAGACCACTGTTTTAAGTAATTAGATTCAACTGATAAGAAGGCAATATCTGACCAATGCTGTAAATCTTTGAGCCGCTCACCACCCAATTCTGGAGCCAGTTGAGTAACCACCTCATGCACTGCTGTAATGCCCTGATGTCGCAAGGCCTGGTAGCTACCCTTAGGAATTGTTAAGCCCAGTTGCCAGTGATCCAGCCGCTCTAAAACCACTAGCATTTTGCCGCCACCTGTGCGAATTTCCACGCCAATCGTCTCATCCCCAACCAGACGCGGGACTCGGAACCAGAGGACATCCATCGGCGGAGAACTCGCGATGGGTTGCAGGCCCAATAATTGCCGGAGTTGGGAAAAACGCCCATCCGCCGCCACAGTTAACAACGCTGTAATTTCGTGCATCTCCCCGGCCTGGCGATATTTTACCCCTTGGACTTGGCCATCAAGTTGGATCAGTTCTTGCACATTAGCCCCTAATTCAAGGTGAAAGTTGGGATAGGCTTGGGCTTTTTGGATCAGAAAATCTAAGACCGTGGCCTGGGGAATCATCACCACAAAGGGAAACTGAGTTTTTAAGGTGCGGAAATTGACAATTTCTATTGTCTGGCCTGGGGTTTGCAGGGAAAGATGATCCAGCTTGCTATGGGGATGCTGCAACAATTCTGTCGCCAGGCCCAGGTGATCCAGCAGTTCCAGGGTGGGTGGATGGAGGGTATCCCCGCGAAAATCGCGGTCAAAGTCCCGTTGCTTTTCTAGGAGCGTCACATCTATCCCTTGGCGGGCCAAAAGTAAACTAAGAATTACCCCAGCCGGCCCACCGCCAACAATGCAGCAATCTGTTTGCATACCGATACCAGAAGCAATAGGCAGTATACCAGCTTGATGTTAGTGAGGCAGGGTAGGACTCAGGTTTGCAGGTCGTCAGTGCAGTTAGGAGAAACTACTTACTACTGGCCTGGGCAAGGAGCATTTCCTTTAATTTGGCTAATTCACCGGCCCAACGGGGATCGGGAGCAAAATCACCTGTACTGTTACTGGTAAATTCCACATCTTGACCATTGTTGTTGGCTTGGGGACGGCGATTTTTAGCCTTGTTGTTGTTGCTGGGGCGGCGATTACCACTGGGGCGAGGATTAGCAGAGGCTTCACTGGGTTGGGCAGAGTCTTCTTCCGCCTTAGGTTTGTCGTTGGCTTTCTCCAGCTTGAGGGTATTTTCCTTAAACACAAAACCATTCAATTTTTCAATCACCGTATCAGCTTGATCTTCCGTTTCCACAGTCACAAAGCCAAAGCCGCGACATTTGCCTGTTTTGCGATCCGTAATCAACTTGGCAGAACCAATATCGCCCACTTCTGATGTGAGTAATGAATCTAACTCTTCCCGACTGGTTTCCCGGGGCAAATTACCAACATATAAACGAATAGACATGATTAAGAAACCTCCAAAAGTAAATCCTAAAGAATAAATTTATCGCAAGTCGAACTTAACCTTGGCATTACCCCGGTCTGACCGCAGTAAACCGCCAGAACTATCCCAGAAACTATGGAAAGATTCATAGATAAAAAAACCTGTGGCCGTGGTGTCTAAGCATGAATTGGTAAAACCAGCGGCATAAAACAGAAGTTCGGCATGAAGACAATTGAGTGAATCGGAAAAAATGCGTGATGCTTCATGTCTTAAGGTATCACTGAAGTTCACCATTAGGGAAGTCAAACCCGATAAATTCTAACCTAAGTTTTAATCGCGGTGGCCTGGGTAACAATGAGCTAGGCCAATTTAATTTGGTGATGCTGACTGGGCCTGGCCATCTCTCCAAGACCAACCTGCCAATGAAGGGACTCAACTGCTGTGGGGACAGTGGCTCAGGGCCGGATTGAGGGGAGAGAGATCCAGGCTGGTTCTGGCGGTAAGCCCCGGAGAAGGAGGGTAATTTTATCTCCCGGTTGCGGCACAGGTTCCGTTTCCACCACTGGAGCCGGTTGAGACATATCCTCAGGTAGAAAAATTCGGGCACTGACAATCACCAAGGCAAGGGCAAAAATCAGGACGGCAACGAAGGGGGCAATATATTGACGAAAAAACTGCATTGGGGCGGCCGCAAAGGGGGGGATTACTAAAATCCTAACTTAAGATTTCGCTGCTAAAACACACAAAACTTGACAATTTTGGCCGGTCTTTGCCCCTGGTTCCAGGCCAGCCAATGTCCTTAAGCCTCTGGGGTCACAGCAATTGTCGGATCCGGGGCCTGGACTTTCAGATAGGTATAGCTGCGTAAACTCTGGTCGTAGTGTTCGAGTAAATGTTGGGCTTCGGCCAGGGTGATTTGTTGATTGGCGAGGGCCTGTTCTGTTTGGCGGCGAATTTGCTCCAGTAAATCTTCTCCATCGTATTGGACATAGCTGAGAACTTCTTTTAGGGTGTCACCGCGCACAAGATGCTCAATTTCATAGCCTTTTGGGGTGAGGCGGATATGGATGGCATTGGTATCCCCAAACAGATTATGCAGATTCCCCATGATTTCCTGATAAGCCCCATTCAGAAAAATTCCCAAATAGTAGGGTTGGCTGGGTTCAAACGGATGTAGTTCTAAAACGGATTTCACATCCCGCAGATCAATAAACTGGTCAATTTTGCCATCGGAATCACAGGTT
Source organism: Pseudocalidococcus azoricus BACA0444 (assembly GCF_031729055.1). Taxonomy (NCBI): domain Bacteria; kingdom Bacillati; phylum Cyanobacteriota; class Cyanophyceae; order Acaryochloridales; family Thermosynechococcaceae; genus Pseudocalidococcus; species Pseudocalidococcus azoricus. The sequence continues at coordinate 41,254 of NZ_JAVMIP010000016.1, forward strand.
AAGTCCGCTAAAATGCCCCGTTGGGTTGGTTCTTCATCCAGGCGGTGGATCGGCATAATTGGAAACAGTTGATCAATTGCCCAGCTATCCGGCACTGATTGGAATACCGAGAGATTGATGTAGTAAATCGTGGCCATGATCTTTTCTAGGTCTTCGAGATCGTCTGGCACATAGTCCTGTTGGCGGGCAATGGCTAAAATCTGGGTACAGCAGGCCCAAAATAAGCACTCGGCCCGGCTGCGTTGCTCTAAGCTCAAATAGCCAAAATTAAACAAACTAATGGCTTCGTCTTTGAACTGAATTGCATCGTTATAGGCTTCTTGATAGTTATTGACATCAATGGCCTGGTAGGTTTCATAAAGATTGCGAATAATTAAATGCTCGGAGTCTTGGGCTGGGGTTGGCAGGGCCTGGGGGACGTGGCTGGTTCCAAGAACATCAAAAATTAACACCGATTGATGGGAGGCAATGGCCCGGCCGCTTTCACTGACTAAGGTGGGTACTGGAATCTGTCGCTCTTGACAAGCCTCTTTGATTTCCGCAACCACATCATTGGCGTAGTTCTGCATATTGTAGTTTTTCGAGGCATGGAAGTTGGTCTTAGAGCCGTCATAATCCACCCCCAGGCCCCCACCGACATCCATATACTGCATTCCTGCGCCTAATTTGACTAATTCCACATAGATCTGGCTGGCTTCCCGGATCGCGTCTTTAATTACACTGATCGCTGAAATTTGGGAGCCAATGTGATAGTGCAGCAATTGTAGGCAATCCAACATCCCGGCCTGGCGCAATTGAGAAACCGCAGTCAGAATTTCCGGAATCGTCAGCCCAAACTTGGCCCGATCTCCCGCAGAGGTTCCCCACCGCCCAATGCCTTTACTACTCAGCTTGGCCCGGACTCCCAAAATGGGTGCAATTCCGAGAGAACGACTGGCGGCAATCACCATTTCCACTTCTTCCGGTTGCTCACAGACAATGATCGGGGTATGACCCAGACGACGAGCCAGAATCGCTGTTTCAATGTAGGCCTGGTCTTTATAGCCATTACAAATTAACAACGCTCCGGGGGTATTCAACGTGGCTAGGGCAATCATTAACTCTGGCTTTGATCCCGCTTCCAGGCCAAATTGGTGGGGCTGACCAAACTGCACGAGAGCTTCGATTAAATGCCGTTGTTGATTGACTTTGACAGGGAAAACACCTTTATAACTTCCGGAATAGCCATATTTAGAAATTGCCCTTGCAAAACAAGCATTGAGGCGTTCAATCCGGTCTTGGAGAATATCCGAAAAGCGCAGGAGCATCGGCAGGCCAATATTTCGTTGTTGGAGCGAGTTGACCAGTTCATATAAATCCAAGGCCCCACCCCGATCCCCTTTAGGCGACACTGTGACATGGCCAGCAGCATTAATGGCAAAATAAGGCTCACCCCAACCCGTAATCCGATAAAGATTTTCACTGTCTTCCACTGTCCAGGCCAGGGCCGGCTCCAACGGTAGCTCTAGTTTGGGGGTGTCAGAGGTCTGCTTGATTTTTTCTGCAATTTTTCCCGCCATACAATCATGCCTCTCATCAGCCGGATTTATCTTAATCCGAATTTGCTTAAGCAAGGGACTCGTTCCAATACCACCGGGAAAAACTAAATATGGCAAGAGCTTATCTTTTAATTTTATTTCCAATAGTAAATTACCCAATCCACATCTCCCTTGCGCGCTACCCCAGGATCTCTCAGGCCTGGACAAACCTCATCACTACTTTTTACTAAAAACATCAAAGAACTATTAACAGGTCTTGACATCTAAGTTAGGATCAGGGGGAAGATGCTTAACTTGAAGTCACTACCTACAAAAGCCAACGGATCGCAGCAACCTTTAATGTCGATTGCTATCTAAATGATACGGGTAGAGATTTTCATCAAAGCGGACGTGCAGACCTGGATGACAGAGGGATAGAGCGTGTTATATCTGGCAGAAGTGCAGAAAAAAACAGGTTTCATGGGCACTCGCACAGAACTTAAACTTTTAGCGCGCCAGCAAGCAGAGCATAGTTGGAATCCTGTCCCTGGTGATGATGTTGTCCCTGTGGACGGTGGTAATGAATATGCCCAAGGGGCCCTCGTCTTGGTTGAGGTGAGTGCGAACCGCCAAGTCCAGCATCTGCAAGAAGCGGGCCGACCCTTGGTGGGGATTCTCCAAAACTTTTCTCGGTTGCGGGAGCGGTTTCGGACTCAGGAAGAAGAAATTGAAGGGTGGAAACAGTCTTTGGTGTACCAGGCCCAGGAGCTAACCCGGCGGGAAGAAGAACTCTACGATCTCGAGCAGCAGGCCCAAGAATTTGTCCAACAACGGGAAGAACTGGATCGTCTCCGGGAAGAAATTACCCCTCTCCAGGAACAAATCAGTCGGGAACAGCAGGCCCTCGCCAATGCCCGTCAGGAGTTTCAAGCCGAGCGGCAACGCTGGGAAGAACTCAAAGCCAGTCAAGGAACTGGCCTATCTCCTGAGCAAATCCAACAGGTCGATCAGGTGGTGCAAAAACTCCAGGCCAGTTTGACCAGTTCCCCCGCCCTCAGTAGCTGTTTAGAGATCATTCAACAGCAGCAGGATAAACTCACCCAGGCCTGGCAGTGGCTCGAAGAGAACGCCCCCCCGGATCAGGCTCAAGGAGAACTCCACCATCGCAGCGAAGCCCTCAAAGAAGAATGGCAACGTTGGCATCAGGCCCAGGTGGAGCAGGTTAAACTCCAACAGCAAATCCACAGTCAACGGGACTTCCTTCAACAACAGACTGACTGGCAACAGCGATTACAAACTCAGGTACAAACCTTGGAGCAACTCAGTCAGGAATTACAGCAAGCCGCCGAGCAGCAGGGGGGGACTGAATTTGCCGAACTCCTGCACATGCCGCTCCATGAACTGGAGGCCCTGGTGGAAGTCATCCGCAAAGAACTAAAAAACATGACCTCCTTTGTTGATGATCAAGAAGAAGAATTGGCCGTTGTCCGCCAAACCATTGAGGAACTACGCCTGAAAATGAGCCATGTCAGTGAGTTTGAACGCTTACAGTTGGCCGGGGATTTGGAATCGGAGGAGCAAAGCTATCAACTCCTGAATCAAACCCTAATTGGACAACGTCAACGCCTCTACGAAAAGCAATATAGCTTGAAAAAACACGAAGACATCCTCCATCGTCGCCAAGAGCAACCTAACTTCCATCAAGTCGATTTCCCTGCCCTATCCCAGCAAGCGAAGGGGCAACTCCAGCAACTCCAGACCCTATTCGAGGCCGTTTATCAACAATGCCAAAGCAGCCAGGCTCAGTTGGGGGAACTCCAAGCCCATTATGCCCAACGTCAAGGAGAATTGGAACAATGGCACCATCACCTGCAAGAACAGGAAAAGAATTTCCATCAGGATCAAACCACGTTTTGGGAACGGCAAGGACAGGCAACAGCCTATCACCAGATAGTGCTCGACATCCAAGAGCAAGTGAATCGGCTGCGAGAAATTCTTCAGCAGGAGCAGGAAAGCCGGAGTAACGGGCACTATAAGCACCTCTTAGGGGAACTTCATCAGGTGGTGAATGCCCTCACGGCCGCCTAAGCCATACCTTGACCATGATTAATAGGGGGGATACAGATCCAACTCGGGTAAAGCAGTGACTTTGCTGAAAACCTCTGGGGGCGGCCCGGTCAAGGCAACCTGCCCTTGATGGAGAATTACCAGCCAATCCGCCCACCGTTGGGCCAAGTGTAAATCATGGGTCGCCATGAGAATGGTCGTTCCGGCCTGGGCAATCCGGGTCAGTTCCCCCAAGAGGCGGCGGATTTGGCGGCCGTCTAAAAAGGCCATGGGTTCGTCCAAAAGCAAAAGTTCTGGTTGTAAGGCCATCACCCCCGCCAAGGCAACCCGTCTTTTTTGTCCCAAACTCAGTTGATGTAAGGGCCGCTCACTGAGGGCTTCCAGGCCAAAATCCTCCAAGGCCTGGGATAATCGGGATACAATCTGGGCTTTGGGCAGCTTGAGATTACAAAGACCATAGGAAATATCCTCGGCTACCGTGCCCGCGACCAATTGGTGTTCAGGGTTCTGAAAGGCCAGCCCGACCCGTTGCCGCCATTGCCGGAGTTCCTGTGAACCATATCCCAAGGGTTGCCCCCGCCAGAGCAGGATTCCCGTTTGCGGCCGATAAAGACCATTGGCCAGGCATAACAAGGTTGATTTACCGCAGCCATTATGGCCGAGAATGATCGTCTTTTTATGGGCAGGAATATCCAAACTTAGGTGCTTGAGGATAACAGCCTCGGTACAGGGATAACGATAGGAGACATCCTGAAATGTCAAAAGTGCCATCCACGCCCCCGGTGATACCGATAGCCAATTTCCAGGCCAATCAAGATTAATCCACCCAAGCTTGCTTCCCAACCGTAGCGGGCCGAAAACCGATACTGTCGCCCCGTCCAAACCTGAAATTCGCCCGTAAAACCTCGGGTGGCTAACCCCAAAGAGAAGGCCTGATAATTCTGTAAAGAACGGATCAGGAGTTGCCCCCCCAAGAGTTTGACACTGTGCCATTGGCAAGACCAGGAACCATAGCCGAGGCGAGCCTGTTGGGCCAGGGTTAGCTCCTCCAATGTCCGAAAGGTCAGGAAAATAAACCGATACATTAACAGCATTAAATCAGCCAGCACCATCGGCAACCGCCAGGCCCGCCACACCTGTAACAGGTCGGTGATGGGAGTCGTACAGAGGATAAATAAAAATGCGGTCATGGCGGCCAAGGAACGACAAAGAATGATCCAGGCCTGGGTAATTCCCTGCTGGCTGAGATAACTATACCAACCGCCCCAAGGCATCCCCACAAGAGCATCTGAACCGACTTGGGGCCAAGCTGCCAGCGGGACACTATTGATCACTAATGCCACCAGGCCCACCAGTAAGAACCCAGAGGCAATGCTCAGTAACCGGACATAGAGGCAACTTGGGATCCCCCCATAGACCAGAATCCAAACACTGACCCAGGCCAAGCAAAGTAACTGCACCGGCCAATGGGAGAGGAAAACTAAAATTAAAATTCCCAGGCCAAAGCCTAATTTTTGCTGGGGTGGCAAATGACGTAAACGATTTTGATGGGCCAGGGTATCTAGATGGAGATGGGTTCCCACAGCAATACAGTTACAACCTAGGAGTGAAGTTATTGTAGTTTAGAGCCTTTAGGCAGAGATACAGTCCCTGGCCCAAAACTCTGGGTCAATATCTAAAACCCGCTCTAAATTCCGGGTCTAGCCCTCTTCAACGGTTAAGTTAAAGGGTTAAAACCCTGGCCAACAATCCCACCAGAGCTTGGGGCCTAGGAACCACCACCGACAACCATATAGGCAAGAGCACCACTGTCATAATAGGGCTGATAAATCACACCACTACAGTCAAAGTATTGGGAACCATCTTGGGTAAAGGCCTGGCATCCCTCTGGCAAGTAAGAGACAACGGCCCCCACGGGTGGTGCAACAACAATATAGGAACTGCCCTGCTGGGTTAAATACACCCCATCCGAGTAGATGTAAGGATTGCCGCCCACATAGATATTGGTGTAGTAGGGAGGGGCTGAATTGATTGCTGCTCCAATGGCCAACCCACCAGCAAAGGCTGCGGCCCCCCAACCCCAACCCGGTGGGACATAATAGCCGCCACCATACCAACCACCTCCCCGCCAGGCCCCGCCCGTATTCACTGCTGTGTTGCGATTGATATTTGTAGTGCGATCAATATTAACCTCGTTACCGCTGATGTTATTGACCGTATTGCCGCCCCGATTGGTGACGCTACCAGAATTAATATTGCCGGGGGTACGGTTGCCAACGTTAGTAATATTTCCAGGGGTGCGATTGATGTCCCCACCAGGTTGAGTTCCAGGCCGGTTAATGGTTCCGGGATTAGAGGGGCGATTGGCCGTTCCCGGATTAGACGGACGGTTAATGGTTCCAGGGTTAGAAGGCCGAGTCGCAGTACTGGGATTAGAGGGGCGTGTTGTTGGCCGGCTACCAAAGTTACCCGAGTTTTGCAGGTTGCCGGAAAAATTTCCAGATTGGCGAACATTTGCGCTCCGGCCACTACTCCCGACACTGCCACGATTGACACTTCCCCCAGAGGGCCGTCCACCCCCCCCAGGCCTGGCTTGAACCACTAATCCGACTCCCATATTGGTCACAATCAGAAAAGTGGCGAACAAAATTGTGAGGGGAATATCGCGGCGAGACATAGACAGAGGAAAGTCATGAGGATACTTTTATTAGAGCCTATGGAAATTATTTCAGGCCTGGTTTCAGCACTAAACTTGATGAAATTAGAAATAACTTAATGGATGCATTTTACCGAACCAATGACAGCCACAATTGCCACCTCTACTTTTCACTGCCTCAAGGGAAACCAGGCCAGGCTTGGCAAGAACGTGGTAGATCTGAACCCATCCCCATCCTCAATGTCCATGACCTCAGAACTGCGATCCGAACTACTCCAACTTCTCCGCACCCAGGCCTATCGGGAGGGAGATTTCACCCTTTCATCTGGACAAAAAAGTAGCTACTACATCAACTGCAAACCCGTGACACTCTCTGCGAGAGGAGCCTTATTGGTGGGCCGGTTGCTGTTGGCCGAATTACCCCCTAGTACCCAGGCCGTAGCAGGTCTCACCCTCGGGGCAGATCCAATTGTGACGGCGGTGAGCGTGGTTTCGGCCTATGAATATCCCCCAGCCGCCCAATTACCTGCCTTGATTATTCGTAAAGAAACAAAATCCCATGGAACCCGCGCCTATATTGAGGGTCCGGTTTTGCCTGCGGGGACTGAAATTGCCGTGCTCGAGGATGTGGTCACCACGGGGGGATCGGCTCTGAAGGCGGTAGAACGGCTCCGGGAGGCTGGCTATGGGGTCAAGCTAGTTTTGGGAATTGTCGATCGCGACTGTGGTGGACAAGAGCTATTTGCTAACCATGGGCTGGACTTTAAGGCGTTGTTTACAATTGGCGAGTTCCAAACCCGTTGAGTCACCGTAACCATTGATGGAACCTATGGAAACGTCAGGAAACTAACAAAGTCGGCCGGGGAAAACGACTCCAGTTCTTGGGATACACTAATGATCTAAGGGAAATTTATTATTGCTGGCTTTAATTTGCGGGCCAAGTGATTTCCCAGGCCTGGTTTGGAGGTTAATCCGTGATTTGTCCTGATAGTCCCGTCATTTTATCGGTGCGTGAGTTAACCGCAGATGTGGAAGATACCCCGATTCTCAAGGGCTTAAATCTAGAAATCCGGGCTGGGGAGGTCCATGCCATTATGGGGCCGAACGGTTCTGGGAAAAGCACCTTCTCCAAAATTCTCGCCGGCCATCCAGACTATACCGTCACGGGTGGTGAAGTGATTTATCAGGGGCAAAATCTGCTCGAACTACCACCGGAAGCACGGGCTAGGGCAGGGGTGTTTTTGGCCTTTCAATATCCCCTCGAAATTCCGGGGGTCAGCAATCTGGATTTCTTGCGGGTGGCCTATAATGCCAAGCGGAAACATCAGGGCCTGGAAGAATTGGATATTTTTGACTTTGATGATTTAGTCCGTCAACGCCTCGAAGTGGTGAAATTGGATCCCAGCTTCCTCAATCGGGGCGTGAACGAGGGCTTTTCCGGGGGTGAGAAAAAACGCAATGAAATCCTCCAAATGGCTCTGTTAGAACCCACCTTGGCAATTTTGGATGAAACCGACTCCGGCCTGGATATTGATGCGCTGCGAATTGTCGCCAACGGGGTGAATCACCTGGCAACAGCGGAGAATGGCATTCTTTTGATTACCCACTATCAACGCTTACTGGATTACATTGTGCCTGACTATGTTCATGTGATGGAAGCAGGGCGAATTATCCTCACTGGCGGGAAGGAATTAGCCTTAGAACTGGAAGCACGGGGTTACGATTGGGTTCGGGAAGAAGAGGCGGTGGTGTCCTAATGCTGCATGTTATCGCTAATTCCGATAGTTCAACCACAACGGCCCATAAAACCGTGACCCAATTAGGGGACTTGTTAAAGCTTCGACAAGAGCTAGATGAAGTTGTTTTGGGGCAAGCAGGCCTGGCCACCCTCAGGCAATTACGGCAAGGGGCAGAGGATGCTTTACATGAGCAGTTTATCCCCACAACCCGACAAGAAGAGTGGCGGTTTACGGATTTAAGCCCCATCACCCAGGCCCCGTTTTTTCCCCCGGTCTCCCCCCCAGATTTAGCCACATTACCCACCCAGCGGATTGCTGAGAAACATCTGCGGATGGTGCTAGTGAATGGGGTTTATGCCCCGGACTTGTCAGATATGGGGAACTCCCACGCTGGGGTAATGGTCGGTAATCTAGCCCAAGCTCGCCCAGAAACCCTAGCCCTTTTGGGCCAACTCCCCGGCCGGGAGGAAGTCTTTACCGCCCTAAATACTGCGTCCTGTAGCGATGTGTTAACCATTGAAGTCGGTGCAAAAGTTTGTCCGGGTTTTGTCATCCATCTGGTTTTTCTCAGTACCGCAACCCAGGCCACAGTCATTCATCCGAGAGTGTTAGTTGTTCTCCAACCTGGCAGTTCCTTAACCCTTGTGGAAGATTATATTTCTGGGGAAACGGATACCTCCTTAACCAATGCCGTCACCGAAATTTATTTGGGCAACCAGGCCGAACTGGATCACACTCGCATCCAACGCCAGGCCCCAACCGCTCTCCACATCGGTAAAACAGCCATTTCCCAGGCCCAGCACAGTCAATACAGCGGCCATGCCATTGCCTGGGGCGGCCAACTCTCACGGCACAATTGGGATGTCCACAGCAATGGCCCGGAAACCACAACCATTTTGGAAGGCCTGACAGTCACCACCGGAACTCAACTGGCCGATACCCATTCCGGTTTAATCTTTTCTGCGCCCCATTGCAGTAGCCAACAGGTGAATAAGTGCATTGTTGGCGGGCGGGGCCGAGCCGTGTTCAATGGCAAAATTGTTGTCCCCCAGGCCGCCCAAATGACCGATGCCTCTCAATTGAGCCGCAACTTACTCCTGTCCCCCAAGGCCCGCATTGATACTAAACCCCAACTGGAGATTGTCGCCGATAATGTCAAATGCTCCCACGGGGCCACTGTGAGTCAATTAGCGGAAGATGATGTTTTCTATCTCCAAAGTCGGGGCTTAGATTTACAACAAGCCAGAGATTTGCTGATCCGAGCCTTTGCGGTGGAATTGCTGGATGGGTTCCAAATTCCCTCCCTGGCCAAAGAGTTAGCTCAGAATATTTTGAGCCATATTCATCAAGTAACTGAAGCCTAATCTATTTATCATTAACAAGTAATAATTCACCGATGTATATGGGGATCAAAGATTGACAAGGAGAGAATATGCCCAATCCCGGATTAGCCTTGGATGCTATCCTTAAGCGTTTTGGTATTACCGGAGCATCTATTGCTAGGCGTGCTGGAATTACTCAGCAAACAATGAATCGCTATCGACATGGAGGAAATATGAACCTCGATACGTTTCAGCGTATTTCACAGGCCTTACCTGATGCTGCTGCAATTGCTTGGTATGTTTCAATTTCAGGCAAAGAGCTTGTTTATGTAAAGCCAATTGAATCCAAGCCAACTTAAAACTTATTAATAAGAAATCAGTGTTTCATATTAAAGATTATTGTTCTGAACTTAAGGGGTAGAAATTAGGGGTAAAGCCAGAACACCAGGCCAATTTCGCTTAAAGTCACCACGCCTATGCTCAGTAACACCTGCCCTAACCGCTTCAGGATTGGACTGACTTGATAGGTGAAAATCAGCCGATCCTTAGCAAGTTCTTCCGGGGGTTTCTCCCAGGCCTGGCAGTCATACCACCCTGTTTCTTCATAGATAACCGTTTCCTCCCAGAGCCGCTTACCCACATAGCCCCAGCCTAAATAGAGCCGTAAGACCACCAAACTCAAGGCCACATTGGCCCCTGCTGCTGCTGTTAACAAAAAGATCAACGGATAATCTTCCCAGGGAAAACTACTGGCCGCGACAGGTGCAGAAATTAACCAAGGTAAAATCCAGAGCAGAAGCATCCACCGCCAAAATTTCCAATCTCCCGTGGTTGACCAACCAAAAAACCATGATTCCTGAAGGGCCTGGAATTCGTTGATCGGGCGTTGATCTGGGGGGACAGGACAAATAGTGACAGACACAGATGATTTCCTAGACTACTTAAAATTGATGCAGGGGTTACTTTAGTTGTATCGGTTCGGTTCCAGGCCTGACAATCAGGTTGCAGATCGCCCCTAGCCAAATGACCACCGAGTTGGCGCAGACTGTCATAAAATATTCCTACAAATTTCAGGGTTGCTTGTCACTCATCAACTAGAATCTTGGCTTTATCGAGGGAGTTTACGGACATGGACAAGTTTATGGCCGCCGCAATTGACCAGGCCCGCCAAGGGTTGGCAACGGGGGGAATTCCCATTGGTTCAGTCCTAGTGCGTAATGGAGAAATCATTGGCCAGGGGCATAATCAACGGGTACAAGGGGGGAGTCCGATTATTCATGCGGAAATTGATTGCCTCCAAAATGCCGGGCGGATTGGCCATTATCGAGATACGGTTTTGTACTCCACCCTGATGCCCTGTTATCTCTGCGCTGGGGCTGTTGTCCAGTTTGGGATTAAAAAAGTCATCGCCGGAGAATCAGCCACTTTTCCGGGTGCCAGGGAGTTTATGGAAGCCCACGGGGTTGAGGTGATTGATTTGGACTTAGCGGAATGTAAACAACTGATGGGTGACTTTATTACGGCTAATCCCGCACTGTGGTCGGAGGATATTGGCGAACTCTAGCACCCCATCCTGAAGTCTCCAGGGAAGCGGCCAGACTAAGATAATTAAAGATTCCTCTGCCAGGCCCCTGCTATGACTGTGATGACTACCCCGACTGTGGTGACGCTGCGTTATGCCTACTATCCAGGTTGTGTGGCTCAGGGGGCTTGTCGAGAACTGCATTTATCCACCCTTTCCTTAGCCCAGGCCTTAGGGATTGAACTGATTGAACTGAAGCAAGCCTCCTGCTGTGGGTCTGGGACTTTCAAAGAAAACTCCTGGCTCCTGGAAGATACGGTCAATGCCCGCAATATTGCCCTAGCTGAAGATCTGAATTTGCCTTTATTGACCCATTGCAGCACCTGTCAGGGGGTGATTGGCCATGTGGATGAACGGCTCAAGGAGATGCAAACCAGCCAACCGGACTATGTGGCCCAAATTAATGGCTTACTGCAAGAACAGGGCTGTAGTCCCTATCGCGGTGCCACAGAAGTCAAGCATATTCTCTGGGCCTTGGTCGGGGATCTGGGCCTGGAGGTATTGGCTCAAAAAGTGACGCGGGCCTTAACAGGATTACGTTGTGCTTCATTTTATGGCTGTTATCTTCTGCGCGCTCAGAAAACCTTACCCTTTGATAACCCCATTCATCCCCAGTCTTTAGAGAATGTGTTTAGGGCAGTTGGGGCAACGGTGGTGGACTATGACGGACGGACCCAATGTTGTGGTTGGCCCCTCTCCAGTTATGCCACTGCTGAATCATTCGCGATGGCCGGATCCCGTTTGAAAGCTGCTATTGCTGCCGGAGCCGATTGTATTGTTACGCCTTGCCCCTTGTGTCATCTCAACTTAGATTCACGGCAACCGGAAATTGAACGGGCCATTGGCGAAAGACTAAATTTGCCGATTTTACATTTACCCCAATTAGTCGCCTTGGCCTTAGGAGTCTCACCCGATGAACTGGGCCTGGGCAAACACATCGTCAGTACCAAACCAGTCTTAGCTAAATTGGGACTCCTCTAAGGCTATGTATGGCGGCCAATACTAAGCTCAAGGTGATCTGTAAATAATTGCTGAGTCCCGGAAGTCTCCCAGGCCGAGTTTGATAGGATCCAAGGGCATCTTTTAGATCAACAGATTAAAAAAGAGTCAAACAGTCTTGCTGGTGTTGTTGGGAGTGCTGAGATATGGCCTATTTGTGGTTCAAGTCGTTTCATATTTTAGGATTCGTAGCCTGGTTTGCCGGATTGTTTTACCTCCCCAGGTTATTTGTCTATCACATTGAAGCCCAAGAAAAACCGGAACCGATTAAATCTGCCCTCAAAGAAGAATATAACCGGATGGAAGTGCGGCTCTATAAGCTGATCATGAATCCGGCGATGATTTTCACGATTGCGATGGCCATTGGCATGATTGTGATCCAAACCTCCTTACTCCATGAAACTTGGCTGCACATTAAACTGTTGTTCGTGGTTTTATTACTAGGCTTTCATCACTGGTGCGGACGGCTGATCAAACAACTGGACTCCGGTACTTGCCCCTTTAACAGTATTCAAATGCGCCGGATCAATGAAATTCCCACGATTCTGCTGCTTTTGATTGTCCTCTTGGCCATTTTCAAAAATACGTTACCGCTCAATGCCACGGTTCTGGGGGTAGGCGCGACGATTATTGCCTTTGGGGTGATTATCCAACTCTATGCCCGTAAACGCCGCCTTGATCTTCAAACTGAGAACTTAGACACCCCGGCCTAAATCCCCCCAGGCCTGGACAACTGGCTCAATCAAACTTAACCATAACTCAATGAGCCACGACAACCTCTGTAAGTCTCTTGTAGAAAGCAACCCCAGGCCATTTGTGACTTGGCTTTTAGGTCAATCTGTCCGCAACAGTCAGATCACCATTCTCAAAACCGAACTTTCCGTAGAACCCATCCGAGCCGATTTTGTCAGTTTCTTAGACATAGGCAGTCAGATCTTACACTTGGAATTTCAGACCCAAGCCGATGCTGAAATGCCCTTAAGAATGTTGGACTACTACACCAGGCTTTATCGTCAATATCGCCGCCCCGTCAAGCAAATCGTCTTGTTTCTCAGAGCAACCACTTCACCCCAGGCCCAAGTCAACACGTTTGAAACTGAAAATACAATCCATCGCTATCAAGTCATTCGATTATGGGAAGTCGAAGCCTCAGACCTTTTACCCTTTCCCACCCTCTGGCCCCTGGCAATCTTAGCAAAATCCGAAAATCCTGAACGCCTTTTAGCGGAGGTAGCCCAACGATTAGAAAGCTTAGAACGCCAAGACGAGCGACTGAGTTTAACGACTTACACCTATTTGTTGGGTGGGCTAAAGTTTAGGAAAGAGATGTTAAAGCAACTATTGCGGGAGGAAATTATGCGAGAATCCGTCACCTATCGAGAGTTAGTTGAGACCAGTGAGCAACGCGGGCGACAAGAAGGTGTTCTACAAGGGATGCAGCGCGGACGACAAGAAGGACGACAAGAAGGGGAAGTTTTGCTAACCCTGCGACTCCTGCAACACAAATTTGGGCCCCAGTCCCAGGAGATCAGCCAGCAAATTCGCAATTTATCCATTTCCCAACTCGAAAACCTGGCCGAGAGCTTATTAGACTTTCAAACCGCCGCAGACCTGACCAACTGGCTAGAGCAGCCCCATTCTTAAAAACCTACTGGCCTGGAGATGTTTTCAATAAATTAAAGAGTTTACCCGTGTTTTGCTTGCTCAGTTGCGATAATAGAAAGGCTGTCCAGATTTTGAGCTTGTTCCATTTTCCAGGCCCCAACTCCCATGCGAACCCATTACTGTGCTGATTTACGTGTTGCCGATGTTGACCAGATTGTTACCCTATTTGGTTGGGTGGATCGGCGGCGGGATCATGGCGGGGTGATTTTTTTAGATTTACGCGACCGGACTGGCCTGGTGCAAATTGTCAGTGACCCCCAGCGCACACCAGAATCCTACCCCCAGGCCGATAAACTTCGCAGTGAATATGTTGTCAAGGTGATTGGCAAAGTCAGGCAACGGCCCGTAGATTCCCTTAATCCGAAGCTACCCACCGGGGAAATTGAAATTTATGCCGAAAGTATTGAACTCCTCAACCCCGTCCGCAAACAACTACCCTTTCAGGTGTCCAGTGCGGAACATGAATCGGTGCGGGAAGAACTGCGGTTACGGTATCGCTATTTAGACTTACGCCGAGAACGGATGGCCCAAAACCTGCAACTACGCCACCAAGTCGTCAAAGCCATGCGCCGTTATCTCGAAGATCAGGAACAGTTTTTAGAAGTTGAAACCCCCCTCTTAACTCGCTCCACACCAGAAGGGGCCAGGGATTATCTAGTACCCAGTCGCGTCAATCCAGGTGAATGGTTTGCCCTGCCCCAATCCCCGCAGTTGTTTAAGCAATTACTCATGGTTTCGGGGTGTGATCGCTACTACCAAATTGCCCGTTGTTTCCGGGATGAAGATCTCCGGGCCGACCGTCAACCGGAATTTACCCAACTGGATATGGAGATGAGTTTTCTCGATCAGGAGGAGATTCTGGGACTGAATGAGGGCCTGGTCTGTCACATTTTTGAAACCGTTAAAGGGATTAAACTGCCCCGCCCCTTTCCACGCCTAACCTATGCTGAAGCCCTGGATCGCTATGGCACAGATAAACCGGATACCCGCTTTGGCCTGGAGTTGGTGGATGTCTCGGATATTCTCAAAGATTCTGGTTTTAAGGTCTTTGCCCAGGCCGTGGCCAGTGGTGGAATCGTCAAAATTCTCCCAATTCCTGGCGGGAATGAGCAAATCTCCAATGTTCGCATTAAGCCCGGTGGTGATTTATTCCAAGAAGCCACAACCGCCGGAGCTAAGGGCCTGGCCTATATCCGGGTGCGGGAAAACGGCGAAATTGACACCATTGGCGCGATTAAAGATAACCTCAGCCCGGAACAAAAAGCGGAACTCCTGAAACGCACTGGGGCCCAAGCGGGGCATCTCTTACTCTTTGGGGCCGGAGATACAAATACGGTCAATAAAACCCTAGATCGGCTGCGGCAGGTGGTCGGGAAAGAATTTGGCTTAATTGATCCAAGTCGTAACGATCTGCTGTGGGTGGTGGATTTTCCGATGTTTGAATGGAACCCAACCGAAAAACGCCTCGAAGCCCTGCACCATCCCTTTACTGCCCCCCGCCCGGAAGATATTAACGATCTCAAAACCGCCAAGGCCCAGGCCTACGATTTGGTCATGAATGGGTTTGAAATTGGCGGCGGTAGTTTACGGATTTACCAGGCCGAGTTACAGGAACAGGTCTTTGAAACCATTGGCCTCAGCCCGGAAGAAGCCCACGATAAATTTGGCTTTTTACTGGAAGCCTTTGAATATGGCACCCCTCCCCACGGCGGCATTGCCTATGGCCTGGATCGGTTAGTCATGCTTTTGGCGGGTGAAGACTCGATTCGCGATGCCATTGCCTTCCCCAAAACCCAACAGGCCCGGTGTTTACTTACGGGAGCACCTGCAAATGTTGCTAGTCAACAACTCAAAGAACTCCATGTCACCTCAACCCATCGCCCAAAACCCAACTAGAAGAACTTAAACCCTAGCTTAATGACGTTACCCAGACTGATCTGAACTCGCAAAGGGGTGAGAAGTCTTTTCTAATCTGCTTTTTGGTCAGTGGTCAATGGGTAACGCCAGAAATCGGGGAGGAAATTACCCCTTAGAAGCTGAAGGTAAGGTTGGGATGGTATTCTGCACCCCGATAAACAATCCCTTGGTCTTTGGGGGCAGGAGGGTTGAGGGCCTGGTGGGGATGATATTCGGCTCCCCGGTAGTGGGCAACTGCGGCCGTTTCTTTAACATTCAGGTGGGCGGGATTGACCTCATAGGTTACGCCACGATAGGTCAGTTTCATAAAATCACCTCAAATTATGCTAGTGAAGATTCTTAATCATGAGGCGCGTTCCTTCGGGATAATCCCTACTTCCGTCTTCCAAAAATGGAGATGAACGACTGTTTCTGTATCTAATTTAACAGTTTGCCAATTATGAGAGCAACCTAGAGACAAAACTTAATATACCTTGTGAAGTGTATATGCGCTACAGCCCTTTACGATGAACCACCGTGCTGGCAGACGGGCCTGGAAGTACGCTTTATAGGCTAATGATCTCTACACTGCGGCGGCACTGCTTAGGGTAATCCCTGATCAACTTTGAACCAATGCAACGGTACACAGCCTAATTGTGAGAGGGGCCGCACTTTAAGGGATTCATGGTACGCATTAAAGACAGAGATAGGCTCAAACATCAGTGTAGAAAGACTGTTTCCTTTGAGAGTAACCAAACCCAAGAACAGACTAATAAGACGATTCAAAAAGCGATTTGCTCTTTATACCTTGTTGTGGCATCAATATCCTTGATTTCACCGATAACTTTTTTATAGCTTTTCTGTATCACTCTTTTCTATATTTTTCTTCATGAACCAGACTGGCAATATAATAAGCCTTGTTTTCAAGAAAGAATCTAATCGTTAACTTGAAAAGTCGCTCATGATTGACATTTATAGCAAAAACTATAGCAAAGTATTTTATTTATGAGACAATAATCCTTATAAAATGGAGTCTTTAGGCTCTACTATGCTCACAAATCATCTGTGTTTACTATATATCTATTCAGAAAAATAAGTTTTCTCTGACTTTGTTAATCTAACGCTCCGTTTTAACCGCTGCCAGTAACCTCTTGGACTCAACCAATAATTTTGACCAGTCGGTGTGCAAGCGGATTGTTATACAGCTTCGCTTCGCCAGTCTCCCCGAAGGATTGCCCATATTTTTACATCTTCAAATACTCCCCACTTTCGGACTCGTTGACGTAAAACTCCTTCTTGTGTAAACCCATTTTTCTGCAAAACTTTACCTGAACCTGGGTTTCTAACCATGTGGTAAGCGTAGAGCCTATTGAGATCTAAATCCTTAAACCCAAAGAGGAGCATAGACTTTAATGCTTCACTCATATACCCTTGTCCCCACACCTGAGATGTCAACCAAAAACTCAATTCTGCTTGAGAATGTTCTCGCTCGATATCTCGAATTTCGATAACTCCGCAAAATGCTTTCTCAGATTTGCGTTCAATGACAAATGAAACAGAATGCCCTGC
Organism: Pseudocalidococcus azoricus BACA0444; assembly: GCF_031729055.1. Taxonomy (NCBI): domain Bacteria; kingdom Bacillati; phylum Cyanobacteriota; class Cyanophyceae; order Acaryochloridales; family Thermosynechococcaceae; genus Pseudocalidococcus; species Pseudocalidococcus azoricus. The sequence goes on from NZ_JAVMIP010000016.1 coordinate 58,266, forward strand.
CTTAAAATTCTGAATTTGCCTTTGTATATAATTGCTCGCCTCTCCATCAGGATATGGATGAGGGATAGAAATCATTGTATCAGCAACCTCACGAGCACCTGCTGCGACTTGGAGTGACTTTTTATCCGCTAGAGACAAAGAACGCAGGATCAATCTGGTTGTTTCAAGCGTGGGTTGAGCAAGCATTAGACGACTTTCTCTCGACCGACCTTTCCAGCAAATCTTAACATTGAAATTCCTCATTACTGACTTATGCCAGCACAACTAAGAACCTGCTATATGGCAATCCGTCTTCATTTGTGAGAATATTTGATCATCACTACCCTTGGCAAGGAGTAGCCCTTCTTTAAGCCTAGGGTTAAGTCAAAATTTATCAGACACAAAATAATCTTGGGCTAATCTCACGAATCATTACTGTTTGCTATATAACTAGGGATTATACAGAAACTTTCTACATACCAGTCTTAATAAGTTTTTCATGGAAAAAATCTTTTCATCTGATTATAAAGCCATAGGTCAAGCATCCATGCTTGGGGCTTAAATGTTTGGAATCTTTGGATTCTTGAGTCCAAATCCTCAAGTTCAGAGCTAGAGCCTTGAAGCCAGGATGCCCAGGCCAAGAAAAATTGGTCGGGAAACATTAATCGCAGCAAAACAGTCCCGCAACCTAGACAACCGAATAACAGGGAAAACCGCCCACTGAGCCTGATCTTTTTTACCGGAGATGGTCATAATAAGTTAGATTCCTTGCTGATCAATGCCTTGGGTCGTTTTTGGCCTCATTTCCCAGCCCGTTTGATGCTTGTGTGCCGGAGTTCTCTATGACTGCTACCACTACCCCACAACCCAGTGCCAATGATGAATTACCCTTAGTGCCCGAAATGACTGGGGGGAGAGTCCCCTTCACACCCCAACACCATCGCCGGATTCTCTGTGTCTTTCCCCGCTACAGTCGGTCCTTTGGGACTTTTCACTATGCCTATGGGTTGATGGGAACGGTGCGGGCCTTTATGCCACCCCAGGGAATTTTGCTCGTGGCCGCCTATATGCCGGAGTCTTGGGAAGTGCGGTTGGTTGATGAGAATGTTCAGTTAGCCACCGATGCCGACTACGCCTGGGCTGATGTGGTGATTACCAGCGGGATGCACATTCAACGTCCGCAAATTAACAATATCAATGCCATTGCCCACCGCCACGGAAAATTAGTTTGTTTGGGTGGCCCTTCCGTTTCCGCTTGTCCCAGTTATTACCCCGATGTGGATATTTTGCATCTCGGCGAATTGGGGGATGCCACGGACAAAATGCTAGCCTACATTGATGAGTTTGGGTCACAGCGGCCGACTGAGCAGATGATTTTAGAAACCACAGCCCGCCTGCCCCTAAACGAGTTCCCCACGCCGGCCTATCACTTGGTAAATATGCGGAATTACTTTTTGGGCAGTGTTCAATTTTCCAGTGGTTGCCCCTTCCGGTGTGAATTTTGCGATATTCCCGAACTCTATGGCCGCAACCCCCGCCTCAAAAACCCCCAACAAATTACGGCGGAACTGGACAATATGCTGGCTTCGGGCAATCCGGGGGCGGTGTATTTTGTTGATGATAATTTTATTGGCAATCGCCGGGCTGTGACAGAACTCCTCCCGCACCTAATCCAATGGCAGAAAGACCGGGGCTATCCGATCCAATTTGCCTGTGAAGCAACCCTGAATATTGCCCAAAGTCCTAAGCTTTTGGAGATGATGCGAGAGGCCTATTTCTGTACGGTGTTCTGTGGGATTGAAACGCCGGAACCGGAAGCCCTGCGGGGGATTAATAAAGACCAAAACCTGAGTATGCCGATCCTCCAGGCCATCCAAACCCTCAATAAATACGGCATGGAAGTGGTTTCAGGAATCATCATTGGCCTGGATACGGATACGCCCCAAACGGGAGAGCGGATTTTAGAGTTTATTAACGCCTCCCAAATGCCGACCCTGACGATTAATCTCTTGCACGCCTTACCCCGAACTCCCCTATGGCGGCGGTTGGAAGCGGAAGGGCGACTGAATGACGATGAATCCCGTGAATCCAATGTTGAATTTCTGATGCCCTATGAAGAAGTAGTGGAGATGTGGCGGCAGACAATTACAACAGCTTATGAACCGGAATTTCTCTATCAGCGCTTTGCCTATCAAATGGAGCATACCTACCCAAATCGAATTGCGGTTCCGGCCAGCCCAGCCCGCGTCAATCGGGAAAATATTTTCAAGGGCCTACGGTTGATGAAAAATATCCTTTGGAATATTGGCATTACGGGCAGCTATCGGGATACTTTTTGGAAACTGGCCTGGCCGGCTTTGAAGCGGGGGGACATTGAGGGGCTGATTCATGTGGGCGTAGTCGGACATCACCTGATTCAATTTGCCCAAGATTGCGCCCGCGGCGATGAAGCGGCTTCGTTCTATGCCCAACGTCTGCGGGATGACCAGGCCAAGCAAGCCAAAAACATGGCCCAGCCCGTCAGTTCTGCCTCTTAGTGCAATTCCTAAGGACGCTCATGGAGAAACCAACGGTCAAGGTTTAAAAGGGCCTGGGCCTGATGACGGGGGGCAATGCCAGCAGCATCTAAGGTATAAGGCGCGAGGGTGTACTGTTCCCAGGCCAGTTGCCATGCTGCATCTAAGGATTGGGGCGGCCGACCGACTTGGAATTGGAGCATCGTGCCATAATGACAAACCAATGCGGCCTGGTACTGCTCCTGCCAGCGTTTTAAGAAGCTCATGGCCACCTCAGTCCCCACTTGACAGGCCCCAAACCAATGTAGATAGGCCAGACATTCCCAACTATGGGGGGTGGGCAAGAGTAGGAGAGCTTTGGTCATTCCCGGTTCAAACCAATCCAGATGGCTCGTTGTCATTGCGGGGGTGATATTTTGCTCCAGAGAATAGTTAACTTCCCAATTCCATAACCACCATTCTAGGGCTTGGCGAGAGCGAATTGGGGTGCTGGCCTGGAAAGCCTGGAGTTCCGCTGGGCTGGGCGTTACCCCGAGAATCCTAGTTGTGATGGCCAGGCCATAGCTCAGTTCCGCCTCCCAGGCCTGATCATCGAGGTCTGATTCTTGGGACAACAGGGGTTCTAACTCAACTGCCGCAACCCTAGCGATAATCTCTGCGGGCGCAATTTCTTGATGGCCCCTGGCTTCAGCTTCTTCTTGATAGTAAAAACGTGAAAACAGGTCAGCACCCTTGATCTCCTGCTCCCAATTGCCAGCATCGGCTCCCCATAGGGTTGTAATCACCGGGTAGCGTTGGGTCTGCTCTCCGTAGCTGTGCATTAACTGCCAGGCCGCCAGATCTTGATCTAATTCAATCGCAATGGCGAGGGCCTTCTGGTTAGACTCCGGTATATCTAAGGCCAAGATGGAGTGGTCAGCTAAGTCAGTATCTGCAATCAGGGCGGCAAGTTCGGCAGGATCATTCAACATGGCAGGCCTGGGGGCAATGGTGTTGGGCGTTTAAATCCTAGTTGGGTTCTAGTGCTTGGGGGGTTATGGCCAGGTTAATTCGTTTGCCTTGGCGTTCGACTTCTAAGTTCACAGTTCCATTTTCGGGGGTGGCTTCCACTTGCTCTTGAATCTGGCGGGCATTGGGGCGATCTTGACGATTGATTTTGGCGATCCAGTCACCGGGTTGAACGCCAGCTTGGGCCGCAGGTGAATTCTCCACAACGGCAATGACGAGGACTCCTTGGTCTTGTTTCACTTGCCAGGCCGGGTTTTCCTGGTTTAACTCATCCCGAATCGGCCCAGAAAGGTTGACCATCCGAATCCCTAAAAACAGGTGGCGGGCCTGGCCGGTGGTGGTAATTTGCTCGGCAATCCGTTTAGCGGTATTGATTGGAATGGCAAAGCCTAAGCCCTGGGCCCCTTGAATAATCGCCGTATTCACCCCGACCACAGCCCCCTCTTGGTTGAGCAATGGCCCACCGGAATTACCAGGATTGATCGCGGCATCGGTTTGGATATAGCTCACCCGTTGATCGGCGGCCCCAATTTGATCACTAGAGCGGCCCGTGGCACTAATGATTCCGGCTGTAACAGTATTGCTCAGACCCAGGGGATTACCAATCGCAATAGCCCATTGTCCAACCACCAGTTGATCGGAGTTACCAAGGGTTAGGGTAGGCAGATTTTGGGCCGCAATTTGGATGACGGCAATATCGGTTAAGGGATCGGCCCCCAAGACCTGGCCAGGAAAGGTTTGCCCATCAGGAAAGGTCACCACCACTTTATTACTGTCCGCAACGACATGGGCATTCGTGATAATTTTGCCGTCTTTTGCAAATACGAATCCGGAGCCTTTGCCAGTGGTTTGTTCGCCAGAGGGGGCCTGGGGGTTAAAGGGATGAGTGGCTGTGGTGCGGCTGGTGTCAATACTGACGATGGCGGGACTGTTTTGGGCAACAATATCGGCAATAAAGTTGGCTGAGGTGGTGGTGGTCGTGAGTCCAGGCCTGGGCAGGGAAACCTGAGTCGAGGTTGACCCCAAAGGATTCAGCGGCATTTGACACCCCACCACCAGGCCCGCCAATACACCTGTCCCCAGCCGGAGAATCCAAGATAAACAATTCCTAGAAGGGCTGGAGTTAGAACTATGGGGCTGATTGGGCATGGTGTGGCACTCGGCGGGGCAGCTTAATTCGGGGAGAGGGGCGATTTCGGTTGGGGCCATAGGTAAATTAGACCAGAAATCCAGGTAAGAGTAATGGCCAGACCATAGGCTCCCCAGGCCCCCCACTGCCAGAGGATTGAGTGCTCAGGAACCAGAAGGGCGGCTACAGCAATAATTTGGGTCACAGTTTTGACTTTGCCCCAGAGATTTGCCCCCGAAATTTGGGTTTGATTCACCCGCCAACCGGCAATCCCCAACTCCCGCAATAAAATTAAAAACACTGTCCAGGCCGGGATTTCTTGCAACTGCACGAGGGCGAGAAGGGGGGCTAAGACGAGTAATTTATCCACCAACGGATCGAGAATTTTGCCCAGGTCACTGACTTGGTTAAACCGCCGGGCCACATAGCCATCTAGCCAATCCGTCAGGGCCGCCCCTAGGAATAATCCTAAGCAAATCCACCGACTAAAAGGGCTACTATCCACCGCCAAAATGCCAATCATCACCGGGGCCACCAGCAACCGACTCAGGGTAATCCAGTTTGCAACGGTCACAACACTATTCCGATAATCACAATAGAAACGGGAAGCATGGGGCTGATGGTGGACTGGACGGAAAAAGAGGTCAAGGGCTGGTCACGGTTAAATTCGGCCTGGCTTTGGCAGTGGGCCGATGGAGCCTGGTTGGATCTTAGCCCTGTTTTAGCCCGGACGGTGGCAGATAGGTTAGCCCAGTTACAGGAAACGCCAAATTTACCGATTTTGTTAATTGTCAGAGACCCGCTGCTGTTCTTGGGCAGTCTTTTGGCGGCGTTAATCTCCGAGCGGCCCATTTTTATCGCCAACCCGGCCTGGCAGACCCAAGAGTGGCATCAAGCTGGGCAAATACTCCCGCCCGTAACCATTTGGACGGATCTAGTCAATTTAGACTTACCCAATTTTGACCAGGCCTCGCGCCCCAAACCCGGTTGGATGATGATTCCCACAGGGGGTTCGAGTGGCCAGATTCAGTTTGCGATTCACACTCAAGCGACAATTTTGGCAGCGATCCAGAGCTTTCAAACCGGCTATGGCCTTTCTAAAATTGACTCTCTCAATCCCTTGCCTCTCCATCATGTCAGTGGCTTAATGCCGGTTTTGCGGAGTTTTTTCACAGGAGGCATGGTTAAATTACTCTCCGATTGGCGAATTTTCGGACACCTACCGCCAGATTTGGTGCAAAATCACATCTTCTCCCTCGTTCCCCGCCAGCTACAAACATTATTGGATTCAGGACAAGCCATCCCCACCCTCCAGGCCTTGCAGGTGATCCTCTTGGGCGGTGGCCCCAGTTGGCAGACTCTTTTGGAGCAAGCCCGGAGCCAAAACCTCCCCCTCTCCCCCTGTTATGGGATGACCGAAACCTTGGGTTTAATTGCGCGTATCCCAGTCAGAGAATTTCAGGACAACCCCACTGCCGCCTATCAAGTCTTACCCAATGTTTCTCTGGATATTCTCAGCCCTGATCCGGCCGGTATTGGGACGATAAAACTGCAAACTCCGGCCTTAATGGTCGGCTACTACCCAGAGCGATTAACAATTCCAGGCCTGATCACTGGCGATTTAGGCAGCCTCAATGGGCATCAGCAATTAACCCTATGGGGTCGGCAACAGCGGCTGATTATTACCGGTGGTGAAAAAGTCCTCCCAGAAGAAGTCGAAGCTGCGATCCAAAATACGGGCCTGGTGGCGGATGTCTATGTCTTTGGCCAGGACGATGCAACTTGGGGGGAAATAGTGACAGCGATTTATGTTCCCGCGGGGCCTGGGGTGACAGAAGCAGACTTAAAAGCTGCCTTGGTGGGTCAACTGAGCCATTATAAACATCCTAAACATTGGCAATCTGTGGCTAAACTGCCCCGGACTCCCCAAGGCAAACTGCACCCTAGGCATCTCAAAAAACTGACTTAAGATTCTCTGAAAGTTTGTGCTAACTGCTCGCCGCCCAGGCCAACCCAGGTAAGGCGATACAATTAAAAAACTGTTTTATCCTATCCCTGGCCCCTGCACTAGCCGATTCATGACTAATACCTACACCACCCTCTTAAATGGTAAACAACTGGCAACTGACCTTGAAATTGAACTCATTGAGACGATTCAAAACCTGAGTGCCAAAGTTGGTCGCCCCCCTGGCCTGGCTGTAATTATGGTCGGTTCTAACCCTGCTAGTGTTGCCTATGTCCGGAATAAAGAACTGGCCTGTAAACGGGTCGGAATCCTCTCCTTTAGTTCCCATTTGCCCGCCAGTACCTCTCAGTCCGAGTTAGAGATCCTAATAGAACAGTTAAACAACAATCCCCAAGTGGATGGCATTTTGTTGCAATTACCTGTGCCGCCCCATTTGGATGAACGGACTTTACTTTACAGAATTGATCCCGATAAAGATGTAGATGGCCTGCATCCGGAAAATTTGGGGCGATTAGTCCGGGGTGAACCTGGCCTGCAAAGTTGTACTCCAGCGGGTGTGATGCGCCTATTGGCCGCCCATAAAATTAAACTTTCAGGTCTTTCCGCCGTAGTCGTAGGTCGGAGTATTTTAGTCGGTAAACCCCTGAGTCTGATGCTATTGGCCGCCGATGCCACAGTCACCATGGCCCACTCTCGCACCCATAACCTCAGTGCCGTAACGCGCGCCGCCGATTTAGTCATTGCCGCAGCGGGTAAACCAAACTTAATTAACGCTGAGATGATTCGCCCTGGAGCCATTGTTGTGGATGTGGGGATCAATCGGATTGAAGGCCCCGATGGTAAATCAATCTTAATCGGGGATGTAAATTTCCAGGCCCTTCAAGGGATTGCCAGCTTCTTAACCCCAGTGCCAGGGGGGGTGGGGCCAATGACCGTGGCCATGTTGCTGCACAATACAGTATGGAGCTATCGCGCACGTCACGGGCTACTCTAGGCAAGATTTATTCAGTCCGGCCGCCCCAGCCCCAGGCGTTTGTGATAGTTGGCGCAGATAGAGAGGATGTTAGTGATGATCTCAGCCGAAAATTTACAGGTTCAAGCCGCACCGGCCCCCAGGGAAAGTGGAGTGGAGTTTAATCTGAAAACCTATCTGCAGGAGCGCAAAGCTTTAGTTGAACAGGCCCTTGAGGCTTCCATTACTATCACCTATCCCGAAAAAATTTATGACTCCATGCGTTATTCCCTCTTGGCGGGGGGGAAGCGGTTACGGCCGATTCTCTGTTTGGCGACCTGTGAGTTGTTGGGGGGAACCCTTGACATGGCCATGCCCACCGCCTGCGCCCTAGAGATGATCCACACCATGTCCCTGATCCACGATGATCTCCCGGCCATGGACAATGACGACTACCGGCGCGGCAAGCTGACCAATCATAAGGTTTACGGGGAAGACATTGCGATTTTAGCCGGGGATGGCTTGCTGGCCTATGCCTTTGAATTTGTGGTGGAAAACACCGTTGGGGTCAAGGCAGAAAAACTTTTGAAGGTCATTTCCCGGTTGGGTCATGCGGTGGCGGCCACGGGCCTGGTCGGGGGGCAGGTGGTGGACTTGGAATCGGAGGGAATCACAGACATCACCATCGAAACCTTGAATTTTATCCACTCCCACAAAACAGGAGCCTTACTGGAAGCCTCGGTATTATCAGGGGGGCTGTTAGCTGGAGCCGAGGGGGATGCGGTGCAGCGCCTGACCAACTATGCCCGCAACATTGGCCTGGCGTTTCAAATTGTGGACGATGTTTTGGATATTACTTCAACCCAGGAAGAACTGGGCAAGAGCATTGGTAAAGATATCCAGGCCCAGAAAGTCACCTATCCCAGTCTGTGGGGGATTGAAGCCTCACGGGTCGAAGCCCAACGTCTCGTGGATTTAGCCAAGGCCGAACTCAGTCCCTTTGATGCCGCGGCGATCCCTCTCCAGGCCATTGCCGACTTTATTACGGCCCGCACCCACTAGCAAGCTAGACTTAGACCCAAAGACACACTAAGGTAGGATGGGCAGCAATAGCCTTCACCTCAGCGATGAACCAGCTATGAATGTTTTAGCGCAAATTCTCCACAACGACTTACTCTGGTTGGCTTTGGCCGCAAGTGCAATTGCCCAAATTCTGAAATTATTGATTGATGTGATTCGCCATCAAAAACTGAATTTTCGCGTCCTGGTGGAAACGGGAGGGATGCCCAGTTCTCATTCAGCCTTGGTCACGGCTTTGGCAACGGGGGTGGGCCTGGAAAAGGGCTGGGAAAGTGTGGAGTTTGCCATCGCGATCATCTTTGCCTTCATTGTCATGTACGATGCCGCTGGAGTGCGCCAGGCCGCTGGGAAACAGGCCCGCATTTTGAACCAAATTGTCCAGGAATTTTTCGAGGATAATCACGAATTAGCCCAATCCCGCCTGAAAGAACTCTTGGGCCATACCCCGATTCAAGTGATTGCTGGTTCAATGTTGGGAATTGCCATTGCTGTGTTTGGGTTGCCCGTGTTCTCCTTTGGCTAAGGCCGGGTGAATCATGATCCAACTGGGAACCACCATTGCTGCCATTGCCACCGCGATTGTCCCGGAACAGGGCAGTATTGGGATTGTTAGACTATCGGGGCCAGAAGCGGTGGCCATTGCCCAACGGATTTTTCGGGGCAGAAAAGACAGGGCCTGGTCTAGTCATCAAGTTCTATATGGCCATGTGGTAGACCCCAACAGTCAAACCGTGATTGATGAGGTTCTCCTCTTGCCGATGCTGGCCCCCCGCTCCTACACCAAAGAGGATGTGGTTGAGTTGCATTGTCATGGCGGTTTAATGCCTGTGCAGCAGGTCTTACAACTGTGTTTAAGCCAAGGTGCGAAGTTAGCCCAACCAGGGGAATTTACCCTCAGAGCCGTCTTAAATGGTCGCTTAGAACTGACCCAGGCCGAAAGTATTGCCGATCTAGTCGGAGCCAAATCCCCCCAAGCCGCCCAAATGGCCCTGGCTGGACTCCAAGGCAAACTGGCCCAACCAATCCGCCAAATTCGTGCTCAATGTCTTGATCTGTTAGCAGAAATTGAGGCTCGCTTAGACTTTGCCGATGATCTGCCGCCCTTGGCTGAAGCTGGGATTCACACCGCATTAAATCAGCTACTTGAGGAGTTAGAGATCATTCTCAGCACGGCTAATCGGGGTGAACTGCTGCGAACAGGGTTAAAAGTCGCCATTGTTGGCCGTCCCAATGTTGGCAAATCCAGTTTGCTCAATGCTTGGAGTCGGACGGATCGGGCCATCGTCACAGATTTACCGGGGACCACTCGGGATGTGGTGGAGTCTTCCTTAGTAGTGGGAGGAATTCCGATTCAAGTGTTAGATACGGCGGGGATGCGGGACACTGAGGATCAGGTGGAAAAAATTGGAGTCGAACGTTCTCGCCAGGCCGCCAGTCAAGCGGATTTAGTCCTATTTGTCCTCGATGCCCAGGCCGGGTGGACTGAAGGGGATCAAGCGATTTATGAGCCGTTAAAATCTCGCCCGCTGCTTTTAGTCATTAACAAAATTGATCTGGCAACTCCTGACTTAACCCCTATTCTGGAACAATTTCCTTGCCACGTTAAAACCGCCGCCGCCCAAGGAACTGGAATTACAGAACTTGAACAAGCCATTCTGGAGCAGGTTCACCAAGGGCAAGTGACGGCTGCTAATTTGGATATTGCGATCAACCAACGCCAAGGGGCAACCCTGACCCAGGCCTGGCAATCCCTCAAGCAGGTTCAGCAGGCCATTGCCGAGCAACTCCCCCTCGATTTTTGGACTATTGATCTGCGGGCCGCCATTACCGCCTTGGGGGAAGTCACCGGGGAAGAGTTAACCGAATCAATGTTGGCGCGTATCTTTAGTCAGTTCTGTATTGGTAAATGACCTCAGACCGAGGCTATGAAGTGCGGAAGAATATTTAATTATTTCTTTAAAAATTTTATCTCAGTGACTTCAAGCAACTAACGAACCTTGGTGGTAAAGCCGCTGGCCTTAAATTGTTCTAGTTGAAGTGGGGTGGGTTGTTCAGCCGGGACACTAATGCGGAGTTCAAATTCACTCAGGCCTGGGGGAACAACTTCAATGGAACCAACTCGAGTGCGATTTTGCATGACCGGATTACCATTGGCATCATAAATTCGTCCAAAAACATCCGCATCCACCACAGTCTTACCGGATTTATTTTCAACTTTGCCAACAATTAAAAAGCAATTAGCCTTCATCATCACCCCACTCGTCACAGCCCCATCCGCCAACTCAGGGGGACAGTCCTGGTAGCCAACATCTAGCAAACGCATTTGGACTACAGCCCAGGCCGGGGGCGGCACGATCAATCCAGGCAGGACAGCACAACAGATTATCAATAGAACCATCCAGAAACGTTGTAGGCTAATGGCGCGCATAGTCTGATATATCCGAGTTGATTGAGGATGAAGCGACTAAAACTTAGCCTAGCCCAAATTTCTAGACATTCGACATTTAACTGTGCAACTATAATTTCTCTGAGCAACCCATCTCATGCTTGTCCTCGACTGGAATATCAAAATGCAAGACATCTTCGCGGATGCCAAGTTTTGTGTACAAGGCGATGGCTGGCTGATCCGCATCTGTAGTGTCGGCCTGGACAAAAATGACGTAGGCTCCACGGTCAGCCGCTATCTGCTTCAGTGCTGTAATCAATGCTGTGGCTATGCCTTGGCGGCGGTGGCCAGGTGCAACACCGAGATCGTAAATGTAGATTTCGCTGCGTTCCTGTTCATACTTTTTCAGCTCATAGGCGGTTAGTCCACCGACAATCTCACCATTTTTCAACGCAACCAGGCCAATAAATGAGTCATCCGCCAATAATCGCTGCAAATAACCCAAACTCGGTCGATTCTGTGTATAAGTGAGCAGGTCATTGAATACCGCACCGAAAAGATCGTTAAGTCCGTTCATTAGAATCAGATCATTCGGCCTAAGGTGGTGAACAGCAACAGACATAAATAACTTCTAAAGTTCAAAACAACGATGCTAACAAGCATTTTATAGATAAAGTAGAAATTTGTTGAAGTGTAAAGCTTTTATCACAACTCATCCGGCCCAGGCCAAGAAATGAAATATCCTGTACCCAGGCCCCAGAAGCAGGTTGATTAAACTAGACCAACTGAATCGAGCGCGGCTGTTTCTCAAACATATGAATCGTGTCCACAAACCGGGCCGTTTTGGATTGGGTGGAGATGACAAGGGACTGAGTCCGGGCCCCACCATTAAAGAAACGAACCCCTTTCATGAGCACACCCGGGGTAATCCCACAGGCCGCGAACAAAACGGTTTCTCCCTTGGCCAGTTCATGGGCATCGTAAATCTTGTCAGGGTCAGTAATCCCGGCTGCTTGCAGTTGCGCTAAATTGCCTTCTTTGGTTTTCCCCGCCCATTCTTTGGTTTTGACAATGGCTGGATCATAGACCAATTGTCCTTGGAAATGCCCCCCCAATGCCCGCATTGCCGCTGCCGAAATCACCCCCTCAGGAGCTGCCCCAATTCCCATCAAGGCATGAATATTCGTCCCGGAAAAGGCACAGGACAAGGCTGCCGACACATCCCCATCGCTGATTAACTGAACCCGGGCCCCCGCCGCGCGAATTTCTTGAATCAATTCATCATGGCGTTCCCGTTTCATCACCACGACGACTAATTCATCAATGGCCCGATCCAGAGATTCCGAGAGAATTTTTAAGTTTTCCGTAGCGGACTTAGAAATATCAACTTTACCTTTGGCTGCCGGGGGAGCCGCTAATTTCTTCATGTAAAAATCGGGGGCGGCAAACAATCCACCTTTCTCCGAAATTGCCAATACCGCCATCGAACCCGGCTGGCCATAGGCACAGAGATTGGTTCCTTCACAGGGGTCAACGGCAATGTCAATTTCTAAAAGTTCTTCCGGGTTACAGAATGCCTCAGCGTTTTCTTGGGTACAAATTCCGACTTCTTCGCCGATGTAGAGCATGGGAGCTTCATCCCGTTCCCCCTCGCCAATCACAATCCGACCCCGCATATGGACTTGATTCATCCGGGCCCGCATTGCATCCACTGCCACCTGGTCGGCCATGTTTTTGTCGCCCTTGCCCATCCATCGCGCTGAAGCAATGGCCGCTTTTTCGACCACTTCAATAATCTCTAAGCCAATGACATTATCCACGCCGTCTCAACCTCCAAAGTTTCTTTGTTATCGCCAGCAAAACCGACAGCAATCAACCATTAAGTCTATCAGGCGGGGGTAACGCCCTAATATTCCGCTGGTGTAAGGAAAGGGAACATTATCAACTGAGTTGTCTAGCCAATCCGGTCAATCTGACTGGGGGATGTATAAATCAGGGGTTTACGGTATGGACTCCCTTAAACGAGCCTGTATCACCCTCTGTGTAAATCTACAGCGGATTGGGTTCATAGAGTCGTGAATCAAAAAAGAGTGGGAAAGGTAGCCAGTTGATGCCAAATCCAGGGTAGAGGGGTAACTGTCCTCTTTGTAACGCTGTTGTCTTCACCCGACTATGCCGCCAAATCCAAAAGTCTAATTTGGCTACCAATGAGGAGGAATTAGCTTTATAGTCATTTCACTTAAGAATGAAACATAGAAATGCTTGAAACCATCACCAGTGGTACTCTTGAATGTCTCACTTTTGGCAGAAATGACTATAGATAACAACGTTTTATTAAGACGGTACTAATTTGTTAACGACTAATTATTTAACGCAAATCATGTTTTGAAAAATCAACGCGCCCTGGAGGACTTGAACCCCCGACATCCGGTTTTGGAGACCGACGTTCTACCAACTGAACTAAGGACGCAGGTTACCTAGGTGAGGGAACGATCAAAGCGGGCTTCAATCCGAGCCGCCTTACCAACCCGATTACGAAGATAGTAAAGTTTTGCCCGCCGGACTTTCCCACGTTGAATAATCTTAACACTCTCAATTCGGGGGGAATGCAATAAAAATACCCGCTCCACACCAACGCCCTGAAAGGTTTTGCGGACAGTAATGGACTTACTAATCCCGCTGTTGCGCATAGCAATCACATCCCCTTCGTAGGGCTGCACCCGTTCTTTTCCCCCTTCTTGGATGATGACTCCAACCCGGACTCGATCTCCAACATTGATGGTGGGTAAATCGGTTTTCAGGTGTTCGGCTTCAATGGAACGAATGATTTCTGTGGCGTGCATGATCGTGTTACAACTCGCGGTCTCTAATCATAACCCATTGGCGGGTCAAAATCTAGAGCCTAAATTTATTGTGCCTGGGACATTCCCTGAGGAAGAATCCGGGCCGCCAGGCCACCGCCAATCAGGCCAAACAAATGCCCTTGCCAAGAAACCCCTGGGACAATGGGTAATACCCCCCAAATTAGACTGCCATAGCCTAATAAGACTAGAACCGAGAAAAAGATGGCCACCCAACTCCGCTCAAAAAAGCCCCGCAGCAGCAGAAATCCTAGGTAGCCAAAGACGACACCGCTGGCCCCGATGGTAATTGTGTTGGGAGCCGCAAAGAGCCAAACCCCCAGGCCACTGACCAAAATCACCATCACACTGACTTCAATAAACAGATCCAGGCCCCGCAAGAGTACCCACCAGCCCAAAACTAGAAATGGCAAGGTATTCGCCAACAGGTGGGCAAAATCAGCATGGAGAAAGGGGGAGAAAATAATCCCAGCCAGGCCGGGGAAACTGCGGGGAGCGATCCCAAACCGGTCAAGACTATCCCGAAAGAATAGCTGATTGACAATTTCAATCGCCCACATCAACCCCACCAGGCCAAACATTAACTGCCCGTGGGTTTTAATTTCCTCCAGAAGGCCCCGTTTCTCTGTGGTCATGGTTTGCGACTAAAGGTTTTTCCGATGGTAGCGAAATTAGCCCCTTGAGTCTAACGCTTGGGAGCCAAAAACATGATCATATTCCGCCCTTCCTGTTTGGGGGCCTGCTGCAATTCTGCCACTGCCTCTAAATCGGCGGCCATCCGTTTCAATAGGGCCTCGGCTAGGTGAGAATGCTGGATTTCCCGCCCCCGGAAGGTCACAGTTGCTTTTACCTTATCCCCGGATTTTAGAAACCGCTCGGCCTGGTTAACTCGGACATTGTAGTCATGCTCCTCAATCTTGTAGCGCATTTTCACTTCCTTGACATCGGAGGTGTGTTGCTTTTTGCGGGCCTCTCGGACTTTCTTTTCCTGTTCGTACTTAAACTTGCCATAGTTAATAATTCGACAGACGGGGGGATCCGCTTTATCACTGACCAAGACGAGATCGAGTTCCTTCTCGCGGGCGATCACCATTGCTTCGGAGGGGGCCATGATCCCCAGTTGGCTGCCATCGGTATCTACTACTCGAATTTTTGGAAACCGAATCCGCTCATTGATATTAGGCTGATCTTGCTGGCTTTTTTTGATAAGTACCACAGGCGTTAAAACTGAATAGGGATAATAGTGATCAAGCTGAGTCTTGCCCTTTACCAAGAAACGACAAAACAGCCTCTGTTCCAGGCTACAACCATTCTAATCAAGAAATAAATGTCCTTCACAACTCTAGAAAAAGTATAATTAACTTAGTCTATGAACCGAGTTGGGGATGAGACGGCCATAGTCAATATTCGTCAGACTCAAGCAAATCTTTCCGGCCAATTATCCTGAGTCAAGTTGGGGACAGGTATCCTGATGGCTAATTCCGGGACTCCCGTTGCCCAGCTTTTGCCCTACTGCCCGTGATGGTTTCAAATCTTTTAGTATTTCGTTTTAAGTAAAATAATGATAAATCCTCTGAAGTTTACCAGGGGCTACCAATCATCGTAAACGCGGCCCAATAGTAGGGGTGATTCAGGGCGCGGTTAGGGACATTGGCCAGGCCTGGGGGAAGTTTAATGGGATTGGGCCGGTTTGCGGAGATCAGTTCACCATCTTTAATCGTCACCTGGCCGCGAATCATGGCTAGCTGGGCCTGGCGGAGAGCTTCGGCTTTAATGGGGGCCTGGCCCAGTTGTTGATAAAACTCTGTCATTAGGCCTAGTGTCCCCTCATCGCTGACATACCAGAGACTAGCCAAGGCGGTTTTAATCCCTGACTGCACTGCCAGCCCCGCAAATCCCAGTTCCGCTTGCTCATCCCCCACCGCCGTCCGACAGGCACTTAGCGTGAGAAGATCTGTAGTCGGTAAATTGAGCCGGAGCCGCCGCATTTGTTCCAAGTTGACGCGCCGATCACTAAAGGCAATAAAGGAATCTTTGACCGAACCCGGATTAAACTCTCCGTGAGTTGCGAGGTGGACAACTGCGAAATCTTCCCGCCGCCGTTCGGCTTCCAATCTGCGCACCGTGAAGTCTTGGTTGAGGAATTTCACCCCCCCGCCCAAATCCTGGGTAATGGTGGCTAATTCAACGGGGACAGCCGGTAACGGGCTTAAATCAGAGAAGGTATCTGCCCCCATGGCGAGAATTTTGTCTTGGCGAATATCTCTATAGGTGGGGTCAATCATCGTCATGCTGGGAACTAACCCGAGAGCATACTCTTCAACCAGGAATCGCTGACCATTGTGTAAGGCTGCCAGGGGAATCGTGCGTAAACCTGTATCTAAGGAGAATAGGAGGGTATCTACCTTTTGAGCTTGTAGATCTGTTTGCAGGGGTTGAATCAGAATTTGATAGAGCTTCTGGGCATTGCTTAGGTAGGCATTAGTGCCAATAAAGCGCGGATCGCGGACTTGATTGCTAAATTGTTGGGCTAATTCACTCAACTGGGCCTGGGTAACTCCGGGGATGACGTGACGAATTGGTTCTTGGCCACCTGTGACTAAGAGTAACTCTACCTGTTGCGGCCGACTCAGGACATAGATTACACCTGGATTTTTACCGGTTTGGTTGGCAATTTTGGCCAGGATGCCTTTCACTTCTTCTAAGGATTGTGGACGTTGACACAGAGAGCGACCAAAGTAATTGCTAAAGGTTTGGCATTGGAGTTCTTCAATCAGAGATACCTCAATAGCAAAATCACGATTAATCAAGGTTAAGGGTGGCGGATTAACCAGGGATAAGGTTGATTGACTATTCTCTTGCCCCTGAAGCACGACACTGGCCTGTTGTTTTTGTTCGGGAGTTAGGGAGGGAGTGGGGCTAGGGGTTGGGCTAGGAATTGGGGTTGGTGTGCCCAGGGTGATTAGCTCAAAGTTCCCGACTGTGGCACTGGCTGGAAATGTTTGCTCAGAAATCGTGTTATTTGTTCCTGTCGTAATCGCTCCCACTGTGCCATTTTCACTACTTCCCCCAACGACAAAGGGAGCCGCACTGTTAATCTGAATCCTGATGTTACCGTTGCCCGTTCCCCCAGCTGCGGAAATGCTGGCGTTAATCCCATCTTGATCAATAAAGGTATCCGTGGCCTGGAAACGGGGGCCAGCCATAATATTGACCGTTCCTCCTTGAGTACTGCCCTGAGCATCAATTGATTCAACTTCAATAGTCTGACCATTGAGCGTGACCGTTCCCCCATCACCCGCATCGGCAAAAGCAGAAATCGTCGCCAGGTTAATATTACCTGTGGCAGTTGCTGAAACTAGGCCCCCATTGCCCGATGGAGTCCCACTTAAACCAAAACTGGTTGTTGCAGAAGCGATTAACTGGGCTGTACTGCCACTGATACTGCCACCACTAGTCAGACGAATTTGCCCTGCGTCACGGGTACCCGCATCAGCATAGAACGTTCCCGCCAAATTAATATCACTTCCAGCTTGCAAGGTTAGCTGAGAACCCACCCCCTGATTAGTTCCCAGGTCAATACCATTGAGGGCGTTAATACTTCCATTTTGGCTAATAACAGTTACCGTTGCTCCCGTCCCATCAGAGCGGGTCAAGATAAAGCCAAGGTTGATGTTACCTGGGGCCTGCATCGTAATTGTCCCTTGTTGGGTTGGGCTGGTGGCACTGATTATTCCAGCTGTCGTATCAATAGTTGCCCCTTGCAAATTAATATTTCCAGCCGCTCCAGCGAAGTTGTTAGTCATTAAGCTTCCGGTTACTAAACTACCGGCTGCCAATAGCCTCAAGTTGCCACCATTCGTGGTGATATTGTTGAAATTGAGGTTCCCGCCTGTTGATTGAAATGTTGTGCTGGAACTTATGGCTATGAGGGGACTATTAAAGGTTTGGTTTCCTGATGTAAAGACATTACCAGCTAAGGTTGTAGAACCCGTGCCCACAATGGATGTCAAGGGAGTTATCTCACCAATAGTGCCATTAATATTGAACTGACTGCCTGTAAAAGAGATTGGAAATGCACCATTAAGATTTCCATTAAAAGTAATTGTTCCAGCGTTAGCTAGTAAATTAGTGGCACTGGTCAGTACAACATTGCCATTGAAAATCTGATTTCCAGAAGTCGTGATATTACCACCGATAAAAATGGTATCTGAGGCGGTGGCGGTGACATTTAGTAGATTAGGAGATAGGAGATTACCAATTGCGCCATTAACGAAAACATCAGCACCTTGTAATGTCACAGCTCCAGATGTATCAATTGCCCCAGTGGAGAGAATGCCACTCGTGAGGGCCTGGATTGAACCGCTGCCAGCATTTAAGGGGCCGGTTGTAATTGCTCCGGTGGTTGTAGTTGTACCCAGGCCAATGGCTCCTCCTTGGCTGGTGAGTCTGCCTGTGGTAATTGATCCATTGGTGGCAATGTTAATTAACTGCCCATTTGTGGAGATGGTGTTTGTCTGAATACTGCCTGAACCCGATGGAACCGCTGCAATATTCTCTAAGGTAATACCACCAGCCAAAATTTGCGCTAAGTCTATAGCACTGGCAAAGGTTCGCAATGTAATGCTTGAATTATCTGTTCCAACAAGATTAAAACCTTGAGTATTAATATTGCCTAAGGTGCCGAAAACAACCGGATCAGAAAAACTTAAATTGCTAGCTAGTGTAATACCACCGCCAGTTCCCAATACAATTAGACGGAAGCCATCAGCTAAAGGCAAAAAGTTACTGGAATTAATGGTCAGCGCACCTTGAGTTCCTACGGTTAAACTGCCTGTTCCACTGACACTACCCGGGCCACCTGTGGCAAGAATGGTATCCCCTAAGACAACGACATCTCCGCTGCCAGTATTGACTGCTCCATTAAACGTAATCGTATTTGCATCTAACTGGAGTGGCGTACTCGGGGTTGCATCACTAACAATGACATTGTTGTTAAAGAGCAGATTATTATCAACGGCAATATTTTGAGTAACTGTTGTCAAACCCGTGGTCGTGAGAGTATCTGGTGTTGCAGAATTACCAACGGCTCCCAGTGTAATGCCTTGATTGCCTGTGAGGATAATATTACCATTGGTATTCAACGCCCCGCTGATTAACGTTCCTGCTGTCAGTAAAGAAATATTTCCATTGGTGCTGCTAATCGCGCCGGTTTGAATCGGGCCAACTTGTAAGTTAGTAGTTGGATCCAGGCCTGGACTTGTGGAGACAATGATTCCCCCTGTTTCTGTAGAGAGAGCATTAACCGTTATTGCTTGCCCCTGTAATGTCAAACTCGCACCACCCAGGCCAGTGATATTAAAACCATTGCTGTTGATACTTGGAGCAAAAAGGCGCAGGGGATTAGCAGATGTTAAATTATCGGTAAGGCTGATTCCCCCTCCGGATGGTGAACTTGGGGCAGAATTGATTGCCAGCGTAGAGAACCCGGTTGAAAAAGGATTTAAGAATGCCTGATTAAGTGATAAAGAATTTTCTGTTAAAAGTGCTAAAGTACCACCAGTAGCCGTCACACTATTAGTACCGCCATTAAACTGAAATGGATTACTGCCATTAGCATCCAGAAGTAAATTATGATTCCCAACATTGAGAGAGCTACTGAAAATAATGTCCCCAGCTTGAGATGAAAGTGAAAGGGGGATTTGCAGCGATGTTGGCGTAGCTGGGTTGAGGACAACAGGGCCAGTGTAGGTTTGATTGCCAATGGTAGTGATATTACCGGTAATAGTTGTTGTGTTAGCCCCCGAAGTAATGCTCAAAAGACTGGGGATAAGTGTCTCACCAATAGCCCCAACAGTGACTTCTAAACCAGTCAGAGTGACAGAGCCTGGCGTATCAATCGTGCCTGTTGTCAGATTACGCCCCGTACTGGCCTGGATTGTCCCAGAGGTGCTGCTCAGGTTGCCGGTGTTAATCTCACCTGTTCCTGAAGTCAAGTTTACTGCTCCGCTAAAGGTATTGATACCGCCCAGAGTAATGGCCCCGCTTTCAGTCGCAATATTGATGCTGCCATCTTGACTGGTTAAGAGTCCGGTATTGACTGCACCGGTTCCATTTGTGATCGCAACATTCCCCCCCCCACTCGTAATCAAACCAATTACAATATCACCGGCAGCATTATTGAGATTAATTGCACCACCGTTACTCACCAGGCCTGGAGTATTAATATCACCGCTAATACTCGTCAGGTTAATGGCTTGTCCACGGGTACTAATCGTCTGGGAGGTACTGATACCCACAGGGGCGGTTAAAGTAACACCGCTGAACCCAAAGTCAGAGGCATTGAGAAGGTTAATCGTTCCATTTTGGCTTTGGGCCCGAAACTCACCTTCACCACTAATGCCTTGGGCTGCGGGTGTAATTGCGCCAATACTGATGTTGTTAACGGCATTTATTTCAACTCTTGCATTGGCAGTGGGGCTGGTCAGGATGCCAGATGTAGTATCAACATCAAAACCAGTCAGGCTAATCATGCCATCATCAAAGGTATTGGTGAGACTACCAGTATTAATATTACCGTTGGTCACAATTTGAATCGTACTGCCATTGGCTGTCAGTGTCCCGCCAGTTGTATTAATCAGCGCAAAAGATAAACTGGTCAACGGGTTGGCAAAATCATTACTGGTGCTAATCGTAATTGGTTGTCCTTGAGTTGTAATGTTACCTGTGACAACGCCATTTGTGCCAAAGCCTTGTAATGTTACAGATGCATTATCTACTGCGTTAATTGCATGACCTTGAGTATTAATGGCAGGCCCAAATAAAATGAGCGGATCATTAACAGTAATATCACTGGTTAGGACTACAGCAGTGGAGTCAGGTGCTCGACTCGCTAAGGCAATAAATTCAAAGCCATCGGCTAGGGGAGCAAGTATCGATTGATTCACCACCAAGGAGTTATTAGACGCAAAGATAATCCCCTTACTTCCACTAACGCTACCCGGCCCGCCATTAAAGATTAAGGCATCTGCACCATTAGCAAACAGTTCTAGGTAGTTGCCTCCAGCCGCTAGAGTATTGCCAAAGGATAAAATGCCGTTTTGAGAGGTTAAAGTTAGTGGATTAGTGGCAGTGGTAGGACTACTAGCATTGATGGTTACGGATCCGGTATAAAGCTGATTGCCAGAAGTTGTAATTGACTCTCTAATTGTTGTTGGGCCAAGGGCAACTAAGCTAATGGGAGCAAGTGAGCCACCCACTTGTCCATTGAGAGTAATACCGTTGGTGGCCTGGAGTGTGAGAGTCCCAGACGTATCTAATGAACCCGTTGCCAACGTCCCAGTGGTTAGTAATGCTAAGGGACTATTGCCACTATTAACTGAACCCAGTGAGATAGGAGATGGGAGTAGGCTAACTGCGGGATTAGTTTGACTACTACTGGTGGAGACGATAATTGATCCATTGGCAGTAGTCAGGCCATTTGCCGTCACCCCCCCAGGCCCCTGAAGAATCAAACTAGCATTGTCAGTTCCTGAAATATTAAATCCTTGAGTATTAATCTGGGGAGCTAAAATACGCAGGGGATCGGTGACTGCAATATCGGAACTTAAGCGGACTTGTGAGGACTGGCTGGCCAGACCAATGAGGTTAAATCCATCGGCAAACGTATTGATTAAACCCTGATTAACAGTGAATAGACCATTTGTGGCCAAAGCAATTGTGCCACCAGGCCCTGTAATACTGTCATCACCCCCATTAAATTGAAAGTTGTTAGCAACTAGGGCAACAAGGTTACTGGTCATTGAGAGTTGATCATTAAAAATCAAAGAGCCAGTGGTAGATTCCAAGGTAAATGGCACAGTAGCATTACTATCAGGCGCAATACTGACAAAACTGTTATAGGTTTGATCACCTCTTGTCTTAATGCTTTGCTGGAGTTGAGTCCAAGCATCAGTTTTTGTCGTTAGAGTCCTCATCGTTAGTTGTTGTGGGCCAGCAATGGAAATTTGATGACTTACATTAGGATCAACTGGCCCACCTGCGGAGTCTCCGGCACTTAAGGAAACATTTAAGCCGGAAAAGCTACTGTTAATGCCGCCCAACAGAGTAATTGCCCCAGAAGCAATCATTGAGAGGGTTGGTTGGTTATTCGCTGTATGGTTGATTTTAGCATCAGCGTTTTGAAGAATATCGCCGCCACTGATATCAATATTGGTATTTAAGGTAACGTTGGTATTGCTGTTTAAAGCAGAATTGATTAACCCAACATCAACGACAGATGTACCAATCGCTCCACCCCCAGATGCAACAATTGTAATCGCCGTGGGATCGAGCAGCCAAGTTCCAGCCGCCCCTAAATTTGCCCCTGCATCAACACTGCCACCCAGAATACTGAGGATATTTTTACTGGAAGTTTCAATAAATCCGCCATCTCCTCCGAGCGTTCCCCCCCGAGCTGTAATTTGGCCATTAAACCTGGTTTGATCCTGTGACCATAAAATGACGCGTCCCCCATCCCCGGTATTAAGCGCATTGGCCGCAATCAGAGAATTTCCATCAACATTGACAAACTGGGCCTGGGGTAAGGTGGCGCTGCCTTGATAGTCACCGCCAATGCGAATTGTGCCACCGCCTAAGGGGCCATTAGCCCTGAGAGTTGCTCCAATTAAATCAATACTGTTACCTACGACTGTAATTGAGCCGCCGACCTGGGTGGAGTTGAGATTCGAGCTCGTATTTAAGTCCCCCGTGATACCTACCAGGCCTGGAGTTGCCCAGATATTCTTACTCCCTAGGCGAATTGAACCATCGGGATTAACAGAGACTTGATTGACATGAGCGGCCCCAGGCCCAGTTAAAAGCTCCGGCAAACTTAAAATGGGTAACTGCCAATCATGGGGTAATGAGTCTCCCGGTTGGGGTGTGCGGACATCAAGACTCAGTAACTGCCCGGCCTGGGAAATCCGCACTAAGCTCTGGCCTGGGACTGCGGCAACCGTAATCTCCCCCCCTGGAGCCGAAAGATTGCCCGTATTCACCACGTTTCCACCCAGCAAAAGCAGGGATTGGCCTGGGTTAACGCTCAAGTTTCCTTCATTGACAATTGACCCGGCCTGGTTTCCGGTAAAGGCAAAGCCAATGGGATTACCACCTAAGTTTTGAAAATTATTTGTTCCATTGAGACTAAACCAGCCCCCCCTAAACTCAACCCCAGTCGCCGTAGTCGCAGCGAAGGTCGCCGGAACATTGAGTTGAGCATTGGCCCCAAAAATAATTCCCGCCGGGTTGATCAAATAGAGATTAGGATTACCCCCTGTGACTTGGAGCAAACCATTGATGACAGAAGGATTACCGCCATTCACCCCCGCTAAAATATTTCGCAACTGAGGATTGGCAAGGAAATTGGCAATTTGTCCATTGTTGAGGCCAAACTCTCGAAAGAGGTGAAATAGGTTCCGCCCATCCCCAGAAAAAGCCCCACCGCTGATGTTGAACTGTTTGCCATTGACTTCAACAATTGTGCCAGTGCCGTTGGGGGCCGGAATAATCTGGACGTTTTGGGCCAAAGCCAAGGGCATCGTGAGGACAGAGCCAAGCAGCCCCAGGCCAATCTGCTGCCATGAAATCCACTGCTTGACCATCACTACTATTGCCCTCACTTATAGCCCTAGCTACCCCAGCGATTCACTACTAGGGCAACGATATACAGCTAGTTTTACCAAAGCCTTCTCCTCTGGGCAAGACGGAATGGGTCAATTTTTATGTATTTCAGGTTTCTGTGACATCTGTGGAAAACCAGTTCCCAAGGATAGAGCATTCTCAGGATTGAGGATTAGGGAATTCGACTGTAGGGGGAATCCCCTCCTCCGGTAATCTAGGAAAAGACGTTTGTATCCACCGCCCTATTTATTAACCCAGAGAATTCCCTATGATTGCGTCAGAGAAAGAGAACTTTACCTTAGGTATGGCAGTGCGGGTAAAAACCTCTGTGTTGGTCTATCACCATCCTGAGCATCGTGGGCAAGCCTTTGACATTCAGGGCTTAGTCGGCCATATCACAGGCATTCTCCACGAATGGCAAGGGCGACCCATTAGTGCCAATTATCCCTACTGCGTCAAGTTTTCTCCAAAGTTTTCGGCTCATCTTCAGGCCAGTGAACTAGAACCCGAGACTGATGCTTACAGCAGATTCTCCAACTAGGTGGCACAGTAGCAACAGTGAGTATAGTAGT